>NZ_JBHZAH010000019.1:0-59591 GCF_042754225.1 Rhodococcus sp. NPDC059234 | reverse complement strand
CACCCGCTGGGTGCGGCCCCTTTTCGGCTTCCGGTGTGCCCGGTCTCGCTGATCGGGAAAACGCCACCGCAGCAGTGCACCGGCGAATTAACTACCGGGCGTGACGACCCACAACCAGACGTTCCCGCACCTGCTCGCTCCCGGCACGATCGGGCCGATGACACTGAGCAACAGGGTCGTTCTCCCCGCGATGGACATGAACCTCTGCGTCGACGGCGAGATCCACCAGGGCGACATCGACCACTTCGCCGCCCGTGCCGAGGGTGGCACCGGGATGATCATCACGGGTTGCTGCGCCGTGGCGTACCCGGCGGGCTGCACCAGCCGCAAGGAGCCGGGCCTGTCCGAGGACCGCTTCATCCCCGGGCTGAAGGCACTCGCCGACGCGATCCACGAGGCGGGCAGCAAGCTCTGCGTGCAGATGACGCACCACGGCAAGGTCGCCCGGATCGACACGCTCGACGGCCGCCCGCAGCTGGTGCCGTCCATTCCGAAGCCGCCCGGTGACATGAGCGCGATGATCGACTGCACCCCCGAGGAACTCGGGAAGATGGCGGCCATCCAGGAGGGCAAGAAGGCCACCTACCACGAGGCCACCCACGAGGACCTCGACTGGCTGGTCCGCATGTTCGCCGAGGCAGCGGGACGGGTGCAGGCCGCCGGTGGCGACGCCGTCGAGATCCACTGTGCCCACAACTACGTGCTCGGCGGCTTCCTGAGCCGCTACTCGAACCAGCGCACCGACGAGTACGGCGGATCGCTCGAGAACCGGGCACGGCTGTCGTGCGAGGTGATCCGCGCGGTCAAGAACGAGGTCGGCGACAACCTCGCCGTCATCGTGCGTCTGGCCGGTCAGGAGTACGGCGAATCCGACGGCCTGACCCCCGACGAGGCGGCTGCCGCGGCCGCGCTGTTCGAGAAGGCAGGCGCGGACGCCATCCACGTCACCGGCACCGCGCTGAATGCCTTCGCGAACTTCACCGACGGCCCGCTGCCCAACAGGGTCGGCTACTACACCGACAACGCCACCGTCATCAAGCGCACGGTGTCGATTCCGGTCATCACCGTCGGCCGCATGCTGCCCGAGGTCGGCGAGCAGATGATCGCCGAGGGCCGGACCGACTTCGTCGCGATGGGCCGTCAGCTGCTGGCCGATCCGGAGCTGGTGGGCAAGCTGAAGGCCGGCCGCAGTGAGCAGGTCCGGCCCTGCATCAACTGCTATGTCTGTGTCCAGGAGAACTTCTGGGACGACACGCCACTGTGCGCGGTCAACCCGGCGCTGGGCAACGAGACCCTGCTGCCGTTCCCGCGCACCACGACCCGCAAGCACGTCGTCGTGGTCGGCGCCGGGCCGGGCGGCATGGAGACCGCCCGCGTCGCCACCGAGCGCGGCCACCGCGTCACCCTGCTGGACAAGACCGATCGTCTCGGCGGCACGCTGTGGTTCTCGACGCTGACCACGCCGGACAACGAGCGCCTGCTGGACTGGCTCACCCAGGAGGTGCAGCGGGCGGGCGTCGACATCCGGCTCGAGACCGATGCCACCGCCGCGACAATCGAGGCCCTCGCACCGGACGTCGTCGTGGTCGCCACGGGTGCGGTGCGTGCGCGGCCGAGCGTTCCGGGCGGCAACCTGCCCCACGTGCACACCGGTGACAGCCTGCGCGGCCTGATGACCGGCGCCGGCGACGTCTCGGACCAGTCGCTGTTCCTGCGGATCATGGGCACGGTCGGTGGCCTGGTCGGCATCACCAGGAGCCCCGAGAAGATCCGCACGCTGAGCCGCAAGTTCCTCAAGTTCCTGCCGATGAGCAAGAACGTCGTCGTCATCGGTGGATCGCTCGTCGGTCTGGAACTGGCGGAGTTCCTAGCCGAGCGCGGCAGCCGGGTGACCCTGATCGAGGAGGGCCGGCAGCTCGGTGTGCCGATGGCGATGCCGCGCCGCTGGACCGCCGTGAAGCACGCCCGCGAGCTGGGCGTCGACATCCAGCGCAACGCGACCGTCCAGCGCATCACCCGCAAGACCGTCGAGTTCACGGTCGGCGACAGGACGGTGTCCGCGCCGGCGAGCATGGTCGTGGTCGCGTCCGGTGTCTCGGCGGCGGCGCCGCTGGCCGACGAACTTGCCCGCGCCGGCGTCGAGGTCCGCGTTGTCGGCGACGCCACCGAGGTCGACTACATCGAGGGTGCGATGCACTCGGCGTGGAAGGTTGCCACCGAGATCTGATCCCGCCGCCGACGGCCGTCCCCGAAGATCACCTCGGCGACGGCCGTCGGCGCTTTCACCGAATCGCGCTCAGCGCGTGGTGAATCCACCGTCGATCGCGAGCGCGGCGCCGGTGATGAACGACGCCTCGTCACTCAGCAGGAAGGCCACGAAGGGCGCGATCTCCGCCGGCTGCGCGATGCGGTTCACCGGGTGCAGCGACTCGATGTAGGCGAGCGCCTCGTCGGTGGTGGCCATGGATCCCCGAGCCAGCGGCGTGTCGACGCCACCGGTGGTGATGGCGTTGACGCGCACACCGCGGTCCGCGACCTCGAGTGCCACCGACCGCGTCAGACCCACCACCGCATGCTTGGCAGCGACGTACGGGGCGGCCTCCGGAAGGCCGACGACCCCCAGGTTGGATGCGTTGTTGACGATCGAGCCGCGGGTGTCGAGCACGGCCGGAACCTGGTGCTTGAGGCAGTTGAAGACACTCGTGGCGTTCTGCGACAGTTCGGCGTTCCAGTCGTCCGCGTCGACGGTCGAGATCGGGCCGGAGGCGTTGACACCACCCGCGTTGTTGAATGCCCCGTCCAACCGACCGAATTCGGAGACCGCCGTTGCCACCAGGGTGGCCGCATCCGACTCGATCGACACGTCCGCCGGCACGAAGACGGCGGAGCCTCCCGCAGCGCGCAGACGCTCGGCGGCCTCCTCCCCGACATCCTTGCGTCGCGCGCCGATGACGACAGCGGCTCCCTCTGCGACGAGCCGCCGCGCGACCGCGAGGCCGATGCCGGACGAGCCGCCGGTGACGATGAAGACCTTGGATTCCAGGCGTGAGGACATACGTGAGTCCCTTTCGAAGTGTGGTGGAAGGGCCGGCCGGGCCAGGCGATCGCCTTCCTCCACAGTGCTCGGCGCCGCGGCGGGGCGCTGGCGGGAATCGGACGAGGAGTGGGCGCTCAGGCCGACGGCGGCCGGGCCGTGGCCACGAGGTGCCGTCCCGAGCCGACGAGCAGGACGAGGCACACGATCACCGCGGGCCAGACCAGGACGTCCCCGACGGGCCGTAGCCAGTCGGCGTCGGACGAGGTCGCGACGGTGAGCGAGGCCGCCGACGTCATGCCCATGGGGAAGGCGGTGGACCAGCGACGGACGTCGTACTGCAATCGGGGCCAACGGATCTCGGAAGCCACCAGGACCACGTAGCCGGCCATGGCGAGACACACGATCACGACGCCCGCGACCTGGATCGCGACGTGAACGCCCTGCGGCCACCCCGAGATGAGCGCGGCGGGCGCGAGCTTGCCCGCAGCGAGCGCGCTGATCGCAAGGGCGCCCGCGAACACCCACTGGTCACCGGCGCCGACACGAAACTGGTCGTACGAGAAGCGGATCAGCACCATCAGGTAGAAGAACAGACCCAGCAGGAAGGCGACGAACGCCGGGCCGGCCAGCCAGTCCGCCGACGCCGATACCACCAGCGACCCGCCGAGCACCGCGAGCCCCTGCGTGGACACGCAGAGCAGGAAGTGGACACCGACGGTAGGCGACGCCCAGTGCCGCACCACCGCGGGGATCAGTACCACCCATGCGACGAGCGCGATCCCGAGAGCCACCCAGCCCACGTGGTTCCAGCCGAGCAGCACACACCGTGCGCCCAGCACGCACGTCGCGGCCACGCCGGTGAGCGCGGGCGGGGTGTCGGCCTCGTTCACCCAGCGGGCCCGATCGTCGAACAGGCGCGAGACGAAGACCACCACCAGCAGCGCCCAGATCAGCGCGCCGACGACCAGCCAAGCGCGGGAGAACCATTCGAAGTCGGCGAGGTGCAGGGCCACCGACACGATGCCAGTCGACATCGCCGCGGCGCCGGCACCCGCCGGAATGGCAGTCAGCGCGCGGGCGGAGGTTGCCTTCACATCCGGACGGTCGGACACGCCTTCATGATGCGCGGGTCGGCGAGCACCCGCGACCCGAACGGGTGGTTCCCCGCGAGTTCCACTGCGAGGTCGGCCCGCTTCGGCCATCCTGAAACGTGGGAGGAAGACATGTCGCGTGCAACCGATGACCCGTCGCCCGCACCGATCGAGGGCCCGTTCGGCGCCGCCCTGCTCGAGACCGGGCGATTCTTCACGCGTTCCACCGTGTCCAAGGACCTGCGTGCGGTCTATCGAACCGGCGGGCGCGAGGGCGACGTGTTCTACCGCGACCGATGGAGCCACGACAAGGTGGTCCGCTCCACTCACGGCGTGAACTGCACCGGCTCCTGCTCGTGGAAGGTCTACGTCAAGGACGGCGTGATCACCTGGGAGACGCAGGCGACGGACTACCCGTCGGTGGGCCCGGACCGGCCCGAGTACGAGCCTCGCGGATGCCCGCGCGGGGCTGCATTCTCGTGGTACACCTACTCCCCGACCAGGGTTCGCTACCCGTACGTCCGCGGGCTGCTGCTCGAGATGTTCCAGGAGGCCCGCGCGCGGCTCGGCGATCCGGTCCTCGCGTGGGCCGAGGTGGTCGGCGATCCCGATCGTCGGGCGAGGTATCAACGTGCGCGTGGCAAGGGCGGGCTCGTGCGGGCGTCGTGGGAGGACGCGGTGGACATGATCGCCGCCGCGCACGTGCACACCATCGCGAAGTACGGGCCCGACCGTGTCGCCGGCTTCTCCCCCATCCCCGCGTTCTCGATGGTCTCGTTCGCCGCTGGTTCGCGGTTCATCGAGTTGCTCGGCGGGGTGATGACCTCGTTCTACGACTGGTATGCCGATCTTCCGGTGGCATCGCCGCAGGTGTTCGGCGACCAGACCGACGTCCCCGAGTCGGGCGACTGGTGGGACGCCGCGTATCTGATCGTGTGGGGCTCGAACGTCCCGGTCACACGCACGCCGGACGCGCACTGGATGGCCGAGGCCCGATACCGCGGCCAGAAGGTCGTGGTGGTCTCCCCCGACTACGCGGACGCCACCAAGTTCGCGGACGCGTGGCTGCCCGCGCAGCCGGGCACCGACGGCGCCCTCGCGATGGCGATGGGCCACGTGATCCTGAAGGAGAACTACGTCGACCGCCGGGTCCCGATGTTCGCCGACTTCGCATCCCGCTACACCGATCTACCGTTCCTGGTGACGCTCACCGAGCGTGACGGCGCGTACGTCCCGGGCCGGTTCCTGCGCGCGTCCGACCTCGGCGACGACGACGAAGGCGCCGAATGGAAGACGGTGCTCCTCGACGCCGCAGACGGATCGCCCGTGGTCCCGCCCGGCAGCGTGGGCTTCCGCTACACCGAAGCCGGGGCGGGGCAGTGGAATCTCGACCTCGGCGACACCGCGCCGGCCCTGAGCGTCCGCGACGCTCCCGGCGACGCCCGCGACGTCGACATCCTGTTGCCGCGCTTCGACGTCGGCGAGCGGGGTGCGGTGATGCACCGCGGGGTCCCGGTCCGCGAGGTCGGTGGGCACCTCGTGACGACGGCGCTGGACCTGATGCTCGCGCAGTACGGGGTGCGCCGCGAGGGACTGCCGGGCAGCTGGCCGAGCGGCTTCGACGACCCCGACGAGCCGTACACCCCGGCCTGGCAGGAGTCCCTGACCTCGGTGCCCGCGGGGGTGGCGGTTCGGATCGCCCGCGAGTTCGCGCGTTCGGCCGAGAAGTCCGGCGGGCGTTCGATGATCATCATGGGCGCCGGCATCTGCCAGTGGTTCCACGGCGACGCCACCTACCGTGCGGTGCTGGCGTTGTTGATGCTCACCGGCAGTATGGGAAAGAACGGCGGCGGATGGGCGCACTACGTCGGCCAGGAGAAGGTCCGCCCGTTCACGGGGTGGGCGACTGTGGCGATGGCGACGGACTGGTCGCGGCCGCCGCGGCAGGCCATCGGCACGGGGTTCTGGTACATGCACACCGACCAGTGGCGCTACGACGGCTACCGCGCCGACGCGCTCACCTCCCCGCTCGCCGAGGGTCGCCTCGCCGGGCTGCACACCGCGGACACGATGGCACTGTCGGCACGGTTGGGGTGGATGCCGTCGTACCCGCAGTTCGACCGCAATCCACTCGACCTCGCCGACGAGGTGGCAGCGGCCGGGGAAGAGCCCGGCGACTATGTCGTCGACCAGCTGCGCAGCGGCAAACTGAAGTTCGCCGTCGAGGATCCGGATGCGGAGGAGAACTGGCCGCGGGTACTGACGCTGTGGCGCGCGAATCTGCTGGGATCCTCGTCGAAGGGCAACGAGTACTTCCTCGAGCACCTGCTGGGCGCCGGGTCGAGCCTGCGCGCCTCCGAGACCCCTCCGGAGAGCCGGCCGACGTCGGTGCGCTGGCGGGACGACGCGCCCCGCGGAAAGCTGGATCTGCTGGTGTCGCTGGACTTCCGGATGACCAGTTCGACGATGCTCTCGGACGTCGTGCTGCCCGCCGCCACGTGGTACGAGAAGTACGACCTGTCGAGCACCGACATGCACCCGTTCGTGCACGCCTTCACCCCGGCGGTCGACCCACCGTGGGAGGCGCGAAGCGATTTCGACGCGTTCACCGAAATCGGCCGCAGGTTCAGCGAACTCGCCCAGATCCATCTCGGCACGCGGCACGACCTGGTGGCCACGCCGCTCGGCCACGACACCCCCGGCGAGACGGCGCAGCCGTTCGGCGAGGTCCGCGACTGGCGGGCCGGCGAGGCGGAGCCCGTGCCGGGCCGGACGATGCCGGGCCTGAAGTTGGTCGAACGCGACTACACCGCGATCGCCGAGAAGATGGCGACCCTCGGCCCCCTCGTGGAGAGGCTGGGCCTGAACACCAAGGGGGTCACGTTCCACGCCGACCCCGAGGTCGCCGACCTGGCGCAACGGTGCGGGGTGATGTCCGGCGGTGTCGGCGCGGGCCGCCCGGCGCTGGACACCGACGCCAAGATGGCCGAGGCGATCCTGGCGCTGTCGGGCACCACGAACGGCAGGCTCGCCCTCACCGGTTTCGAGGACCTGGAGCGGCGGGTCGGAAGACCCCTGCGCCACCTGGCCGCGGGCAGCGAGGAGCGCCGGATCCGGTTCGCGGACACGCAGGCCCAGCCGGTGCCGACCCTCGCCAGTCCCGAGTGGTCGGGCAGCGAGACCGGCGGGCGGCGGTACGCACCGTTCAGCATCAACGTCGAGGAACTCAAGCCGTGGCACACCCTCACGGGCCGAATGCATTTCGTCCTCGACCACGCATGGATGAGCGAGTTCGGCGAGGTGCTGCCCACCTACCGGCCGCCGCTGGACATCACCCGGCTGTTCGGCGAGACCAGGCTCGGTGACCGCGACGGCAAGGCCCTGTCGGTGCGGTACCTCACGCCGCACTCCAAATGGTCGATCCACTCGGAGTACCAGGACAACCTGCTGATGCTCTCGCTCTCTCGGGGCGGACCGAACGTGTGGATGAACCTGGACGACGCCGCCGCGATCGGTGTCGCCGACAACGACTGGGTGGAGGCCGTCAACCGCAATGGCGTGCTGGTTGCGCGAGCCGTCGTCACTCACCGCATGCCACCGGGCACGGTGTTCGTGCACCACGTGCAGGAACGCCTGATCAACGTGCCCAAGTCGGAGATCGACGGTAGGCGCGGCGGCATCCACAACTCGCTCACCCGGGTGCTGGTGAAGCCGACGCACCTGATCGGCGGCTACGCCCAGCTCTCGTTCGGATGGAACTACCTCGGCCCCACCGGCAACCAGCGCGACGAGGTGACGGTGATCCGCCGTCGCAACCAGGAGGTGCGGTTCTGATGCAGGTGGCAGCGCAGATGGCGATGGTGATGAACCTGGACAAGTGCATCGGCTGTCACACGTGCTCGGTGACGTGCAAACAGACGTGGACCAATCGCAGCGGAACCGAGTACGTGTGGTTCAACAACGTCGAAACCCGCCCGGGACAAGGCTATCCGCGCAAGTACGAGAACCAGGATCTGTGGAAGGGCGGCTGGACCCTGAACCGGCGAGGTCGCCTCACCCTGCGCGCCGGCGGTCGGGCGAAGAAGCTGTTGTCGATCTTCGCGAATCCGCTGCTGCCGAACATTCGCGACTACTACGAGCCGTGGACGTACGACTACGACACCCTCACCTCGGCCCCACTCGGAGACGACTTCCCTGTCGCGCAGCCGATCTCGTTGCTGTCGGGCAAACCGATGCCGATCGAGTGGAGTGCCAACTGGGACGACGACCTGGGCGGCACGCCCGCCACCGAGGCGCACGATCCGATCCTCGAGCAGATGCGTCGGCAGGCCACCGAGAAGGTGCAGCTCGAGTACGAGAAGACGTTCATGTTCTTCCTGCCGAGGATCTGCGAGCACTGCCTCAACCCCTCGTGCGTCGCGTCGTGCCCGTCGGGGGCGATGTACAAACGCGCCGAGGACGGCATCGTGCTGGTCGACCAGGACCAGTGCCGCGGCTGGCGGATGTGTGTCACCGGATGCCCCTACAAGAAGGTGTATTTCAATCACCGCACCGGCAAGGCCGAGAAGTGCACCTTCTGCTATCCACGGGTGGAGGTCGGGCTGCCGACGGTGTGTTCGGAGACCTGCGTCGGCAGGCTCCGCTACATCGGCCTGGTCCTGTACGACCTCGACCGAGTCGGCGAGATCGCGTCGACACCCGACGAACGAGACCTCTACGACGCGCAGCGCAGCCTGCTGCTCGACCCCGCGGATCCGACGGTGATCGAGGCGGCCCGGGCGGCGGGCATTCCCGAGGACTGGATGGAGGCGGCCCGCCGCTCCCCCGTCTACGCCCTGATCGAGAAGTACCGTGTGGCGCTGCCCCTGCATCCGGAGTTCCGGACGCTGCCGATGGTCTGGTACGTGCCTCCGCTCTCACCGGTGGTCGACGTGCTCACCGAAACAGGCCACGACGGTGAGGATCTGGACAATCTGTTCGGCGCGATCGACGCCCTGCGCATCCCGATCGAGTATCTGGCCGGACTGTTCACCGCCGGGGATCCGATGCCGGTCACCGACGTCTTGCAGCGCCTCGCGGCGATGCGCTCGTACATGCGTGATCTCAATCTCGCCGACGACCCAGACGAGTCGATCGCGACCTCGGTCGGCATGACCGGGGAGCAGATCTACGAGATGTACCGGTTGCTCGCGATCGCGAAGTACGACGAACGCTACGTCATCCCCACCGCGCACGCCGAACAGGCGCACGAACTCGAGGAACTCGGCTGCAGCCTCGACTTCGAGGGCGGGCCCGGCATGTTGGACAGCGGGCCCTTCGGCGAGGCGTCGGGCCGGCCGGTACCGGTCGCGGTGGAGACGTTCCACGCCCTCGAGCGCCGGCAGTCCGCCGACGGCGTAGCCGATCCACGGGACCGCCGCGCGCGGGTCAACCTGCTGAACTGGGACGGCCGGGGTGTCGTGGACGGCATGTTCCCCGAGCGTGGCGGTGACGCACGATGAAGCGGCCCGAACCGCGCCGGTCCCCCCGGATCGCGACGCAGTCCCCGCACCGCGTCGTCGACCAGGCAACGTCGCTGCTGCTGGACTATCCGACCGCCGATCTCACCGCGCGACTGCCGATGGTGGCCGCCGCGCTGTCGGAGCAACCGCGTAGCGCCGCTGTGGAACAACTCACCGCGTTCGTCGAGCACCTCCGCGGCCGGGATCTCCCGGACCTGGCCCGGCACTACGTCGAGACGTTCGACCTGCGCCGCAAGAACTGCCTGTACCTCACGTACTACGCGGACGGTGACACCCGCCGTCGCGGGGTCACGCTGGTTCGGCTCAAGCAGTACTACCGCCGCGCCGGATTCGAGTTCGGCGCCGCCGACCTGCCCGACTTCCTGCCCGTGGTCCTCGAGTTCGGCGCCGCCACCGGCGACCGCTCGCTGCTCACCAAACACGTGCTGGGTCTGCACCTGATCCGACTCGGGCTGGTGGAGGTCGACAGTCCGTACCGGATGATCCTCGACGGCATCCTGTCCACACTGCCGGGGCCGACCCCGACGGACCGGGACGCCGTGCTGGCGCTGGCCCGGACCGGGCCGCCTCAGGAGGACGTTGGGCTCGAACCGTTTCCGACCGGAGGTGGGCGATGAACGACAACAGTCTCGCCGACATCCTGCTGTGGGCGGTGCTGCCGTACGTGATGGTCGCGGTGTTCGTGGGCGGCGTCGTGTGGCGGTACCGGTACGACCAATTCGGTTGGACCACCCGCTCGTCCGAACTGTACGAGTCCCGACTGCTGCGGATCGGCAGCCCGCTGTTCCATTTCGGACTCGTGTTCGTCGTCGCGGGACACGTGCTGGGGCTGGTGATTCCCGACGAGTGGACGGCTGCACTCGGGGTGACCGAGACCCGCTACCACTACGTGGCCTACGTCCTGGGCGGCCTGGCAGGGTTCTGCACCCTCGTCGGTCTCGCGATCCTGTTGTGGCGCAGACGCACGACAGGTCCGGTGTTCATGGCGACCACCCGCAACGACAAGGGGATGTACATCGCGCTCGTCGCGACCATCTGCGCGGGGCTGTGGACCACCGTCGCCGCGAACTCGCTCCACGACGGCTACAACTACCGGGAGACGATCGGGCCCTGGTTCCGCAGCCTGTTCGTCCTCCAGCCGGAGATCCACCTCATCGCCTCCGCGCCGCTCACCTATCAGGTGCACGCGCTGCTCGGCATAGTGCTGTTCATGCTGTGGCCGTTCACCCGGCTCGTCCACGCGTTCAGCGCCCCGGTCAAGTATCTGTTCCGGCCGTACATCGTCTACCGCAGCCGCGATCCCGAGGGCTCGCCGCGCACCGAGGTGCCCGGGCGCGGATGGCGCTGAATTGTCCGCGCCCGGCGGAGCCGGTAGGTGGGAGTCCGCAGATCCCTAGCCGAGCAGTTTGGCCTTGGCTGCGGCGAACTCGTCGTCGGAGAGCACGCCCGACTGGTGCAGTTGGCCCAGCTGTTCGAGCTTGGCGATGAGGTCGTCGCCTGCGGGTGCAGCGGCGGGCGCCTGTTGCACCTGCTGCTGGGCGTAGGCCTGCTGCTGCGCATAGGCCTGCTGCTGGGCATACTCCTGTTCCTGCTGTTGCTGCGCATAGGCCTGCTGCTCGGCGGCCTTCCGTTGCGAGCGGCGGTTCACGGCATTGGAGGTCGCCTGCGCTGTACCCGCGATCACCGCGGTACGCGCGACGGTACCGAGCAACCCCGGACGGCCGACGCGGCCGGCTCTGAAGACCATGTGATTCTCCTTGTCCTGGTACGGATTGCCTACAGGGCGGCCGACACGGCAGCGACCACCGCGTCACGCGGAATCTGGAGGTGCAACGCGACCTCGCCACCGGAGCCGCGAACCTTCGCGGCCAACTCGCGGGCCCAGGTCTCCTCGTAGACGATGATCGCCGCCGAGGTGCCGGGCTCGAGCGTGTCCCGTACGACGTCCAGGTCCTCGTCACTGATCAGCGCCTTGGCCTCGATCGACAGCACCGCCAGTCCGACCTCGTCGAGGTCCTCGTCGACGTCGACCTGAGTGACGGTGCCGTCGACGTCCTTCGCGATGTAGACGAGGTCGAGCAGTGTCACGTATCCCCGCTCCACGACGTCCTGGAGCGCCGCAATCGTCCCCGGATCCACCTGGGCGCCGGGGAAGGTCAGCACGACCAGTTCCACCGGACCGATGTTCAAAGAGTCGCTCATGCCGTCCAGCGTGGCACCGGCACCACCCGATACCCATCACCCCTGGAGGGTGAGAATTCGCCGATTCACCTTCCGAGGATGAGACGCCGTCGCGCCGAGTCTGCAATCCTTCAGGAAAACGAAGACTTCACCATCGAGAAACGGGGCTCCACATGTCTTTCTGGGACATCATCTGGTACATCATCGTCTGCTTCGCGTTCATCGCCTACCTGATGCTGCTGTTCGCGATCATCGGCGACATGTTCCGCGACGACAAGACCTCCGGTTGGGTCAAGGCGATCTGGATCGTCTTCCTCATCTTCGTACCGTTCATCACCGCGCTGATCTACCTCATCGTCAACGGGGACAAGATGACCAAGCGCTCCGTTCGAGCGGCGCAGCACGCCAAGGACCAGCAGGACGCGTACATCCGCGAGGTCGCCGGGAAGTCCCCCGCCGAACACATCGCCGACGCGAAGGCGTTGCTCGACAACGGCACCATCACCGACGCCGAGTTCCAGACCCTCAAGGCCAAGGCGCTCGGCTAGACAGGGCCGGCTCGGCAGGGCCGTCGCTCCGCGGCCCTGCGCTCCGCACTCCGACAGACGCCCCGGGACTTCGCACCGCCGCGAAGCCCGGGGCGTCTGCTCGTCGTGGCGGTCGTTCGACCTGTCAGGCCGCCCGCACCGCCTCCGCCGCGGCCCGGAACGCCGCCGTCACCGCGACCACCGCGGGGCGATCCACTGCCGCCGGCCGGGTCGCGAGTTCGTAGATCCGCGCGGCCCGTACCCCGGCCAGTCGCACGCTCACCAGACCACCGTGCGCGGGAACGTACCGCGGCATCAGCGCCACGCCGTGACCGCCGAGGACGAGCTCCTCGATCACCCGGAAGTCGTTGATCCGCTGCACGACCCGTGGCTGCACACCGGTCGCGGCGGCCACCGACTGCAGCACGTCGTCGACGGGGAACCCACCGCGCACGCTGATCCAGCTCTCCTCGGACAGCTCCTCGATCCCCACCGCGGGCCTGCCCGCGAGCCGGTGATCCGGCGGCAGCACCAGGTCGATCGGTTCACGCATGATCGGCTCCAGCCGCACCCGCGGCGAGATCAGTGACGGCGCCCGCTCGTCCCGATGGGTCAGGATCACGTCGAAGTCCGCCAGCAACTGCGGCACCGACGACGCCGGCTCGTCCACGTCCTGCGCATCGATCTCGACGCCGGATTCCGCGATCCGGGACAGCACCCCCGGCAGCAGCAGCGCCGCGCCGGACGGGAACATCGCCACCCGCACCCGCCCGCGCGGGGAGCGCCGGTACGACGCCATCTCCGCACCCGCCCGCTCCAGCGCGGCCAGCACTTCCTCGGCGCGCAGCACCAGGGCCCGACCCGCGTCGGTCAGTCGGACCCGGCGCCCGTCCGGTTCGAGGAGCGCCACACCCGCCTCACGCGCGAGGATCTTGAGCTGCTGAGAGACCGCCGACGGGGTCAGCGACAGCGCCGCCGCGGTGGCCGAGACGGTGCCGCGATCGGCGAGCTCACGAAGCACCCGCAGCCGCTCGACATCCATGTAGAAAAACTACAGCAATGATGCATCTATATTCGATTGTCCTGATTGTTCTGCTCGCTCACGATGGACGGCATGACCAACCGCGACCGCCTGATCGGCCTCACCGTCGCAGTGCTGTGGGGGCTGAACTTCCTGGCCATCCGCGTCGGCCTCGACTACTTTCCGCCCTTCTTCTTCGCGGCCCTGCGCTTCCTGGTCATCGCGACTCCGGTGATCCTGTTCGTTCCCCGCCCGAAGGTGCCGGCGCGGTGGCTGCTGCTCTACGGGATCGGCTTCGGCGTGCTGCAGTTCGTCTTCCTGTACTGGGCGATGAACACCGGCATGCCGACCGGACTGGCGTCGCTGGTGCTGCAGTCGTCGGCGCCGTTCACGGTGCTGCTCGGCGCGATGCTGCTCGGCGAGCGGGTCGGCCGCAGGCAGTCGGCGGGGATTCTGGTCGCGGTGGCGGGGATGGCGACGATCGGCTGGGACCGCATGCATGTCGGCGGCGCCGCCACCGCGGCCCTGTTGCCGGTCCTGCTCACCCTGCTCGGCGGGCTCGGCTGGGCGCTGGGAAACATCGGCAGCCGCCAGGCCCGGCCGGAGAACCCGATGCACCTGACGCTGTGGATGACGGTGATCCCGCCGCTTCCGCTGCTGGCGTTGTCCGCTGTCGTGGAGGGTCCGACTGCGGGTGTGCACGCCCTGCGCGACTCGATGAGCCCGACCGGCTGGCCCGCCCTGGCCGCCCTCGCCTACATCGTGGTGCTCGCGACCGTGGTCGGGTCCGGGCTGTGGACCTACCTGATGAGTCGCCATCCGGCGGGGGTGGTCGCACCCTTCTCCCTGCTCGTGCCCGTCGTCGGGATCGCCGCGGCCTGGCTGGTACTCGGCGAGCGGCCGAGCGCGTTGTCCCTGGTGGGCGCCGCGGTCGTGGTGGGCGGCTGCCTCGGCGGGATGGCTCGCCCCGCCGTCGCGCCCGCACAGACCCCGGCAGCCGCGACGGAGGTGGTGACGGCGCCCACGCCGGTGGCGGCGCGCCCCTGAGCGCCCACGGCCGGTGTGGAAAACTCTGCCCGTGGCACTTAGCGATCATGGGGCGAGCAGCCCGAACAATCATGGGGCGACCCGCCCGGGCAGTCCCGGGGCGAGCAGCCCGGGTACCCGATTCTCCGCGCGCGGACGCCTCGCGCTGCGCGCCGCCGCCCTGGCCGCCTGGGCCTCGCAGAAGGCGGGTCGCGGCAAGGGCTCGATGATCGGCGGCCTGATCGCGCTCAAGATCGACCCCACGCTGATGACTCAGCTCGGGCGCGGCAAGCGCACCGTGGTGATCACCGGCACCAACGGCAAGTCCACGACCACCCGCATGACGGCCGCAGCGCTGGCCACCCTGGGCGAGGTCGCCACCCAGGCCGACGGCGCGAACATGGACGCCGGCATCGTCGCGGCGCTGAGCTCCCACGTCGACGCCCCGCTGGCCGCGATCGAGGTGGACGAACTGCACGTGCCGCACGTCTCCGACGCGCTCGGCCCGCAGGCGGTCGTGCTGCTGAATCTCAGCCGCGACCAGCTCGACCGGGTCGGCGAGATCAACATGATCGAGCGCAAGCTGCGGGCCGGCCTCGCCCGGCATCCGGACGCGGTCGTGATCGCCAACTGCGACGACGTGCTCGTCGCCTCCGCCGCCTACGACGCGCCCAACGTGGTGTGGGTCGCGGCGGGTGGCGGCTGGGCCGGCGACTCGGTCAGCTGCCCGCGCAGCGGCGAGCCGATCGTCTGGGAGGAGCGGACGGGAGATGTGACCGGCATCGCCTACAACCATTGGCGCAGCACCGGCACCGACTTCGAGCGGCCCACTCCCGACTGGTGGCTCGACGGCGAGAACCTCTACGGCCCGGACGGATTGAAGATCCCGATGACCCTGACGCTGCCGGGGAAGGCCAACCGCGGCAATGCCGCCCAGGCCGTGGCCGCCGCCGTGACGCAGGGTGCCCGTCCGGAGGACGCGGTCGCCGCTGCGGCCGCGGTCCGCGAGATCGCCGGCCGCTACGCCGCAGTGCAGGTGGGCCCGCACTCGCTGCGCATGCTGCTCGCCAAGAACCCGGCCGGCTGGCAGGAGGCCCTGTCGATGATCGACCCGACCGTCGACGGACTGGTGATCGCCGTCAACGGCCAGGTGCCCGACGGCGAGGACCTGTCCTGGCTGTGGGACGTGCGGTTCGAGCATTTCGAGGGCGTCAAGGTGGTGGCCGCCGGGGAGCGCGCCACCGACCTGGCAGTCCGGCTGACCTACGCCGGCGTCGAGCACACTCTCGAACCGGATCCGTTGCGGGCCATCGCGTCCTGCCCGCCCGGTCGCGTCGAGGTGCTGGCCAACTACACCGCGTTCCGTGACCTGAACACCGCCATCGCGAAGGAGAACCGGGATGCCTGAGTCCACCGTGCGGATCGGCCTGGTGCTTCCCGACGTCATGGGCACCTACGGCGACAGCGGCAACGCGTTGATCCTGCGTCAGCGATTGCGGATGCGCGGCATCGACGCGGAGATCGTCGAGATCACCCTCTCCGATCCGGTTCCCGACTCGTTGGACGTGTACACCCTCGGCGGCGCCGAGGATTCAGCACAGCGGCTCGCCACCCGGCACCTGGTCCGCTATCCCGGACTGCAGAAGGCCGCCGAGCGGGGCGCGCCGGTGCTGGCGATCTGCGCGGCCATCCAGGTGCTCGGGCACTGGTACGAGACGTCCGCGGGCGAGCGAGTCGAGGGCGTGTCGCTGCTGGACGTGACCACCTCCCCGCAGGCGACGCGGTCGATCGGCGAGGTGATCACCCGGCCGCTGATCGAGGGCCTGACCCAGCCACTGACCGGCTTCGAGAACCACCGGGGCGGCACCAGTCTCGGAGCAGACGCCAAGCCGCTCGGCCGGGTCACGCACGGCGTGGGCAACGGTGTCGGCGACGGGCACGAGGGTGTGGTGCAGGGCTCGGTGATCAGCACCTACATGCACGGCCCCGCGCTGGCCCGCAACCCGGAACTGGCGGACCTGCTGCTGGCCCGCGCGATGGGTGTCGACGCGTTGGAACCGCTGCACCTCGACGAGGTGGACCGACTGCGCCGCGAAAGGCTCGCCGTCGGGCGTTGACCCGAGCCTGCCGGGGTGGCCGATTCGCCAAGCCGGCGCACCCGGATCGGTGTAATTTCCGATGTACACCCGATCCGGGAGGACACATGGCAGCACAGAGCCCGTGGCCCGTCATCCACGCCGAACGCATCTCGCTCGCCGACGATCTCGCCTCACTCACGGAGGACCAGTGGTCCACCACGTCGCTGTGCTCTCAGTGGTCCGTCTGGGAGACGCTCGGCCACATGACGGCGACCGCCAAGATGACGCCGCCGAAGTTCTTCCTGAAGATGGCCGGGACCGGCTTCCGGTTCGAGTCGTTCGGCGCGAAGAACATCGCCGCGGAGACCGCGGGCACCCCCGCCGACACGCTCGCGGAGTTCCGCAGGGTCGCCACCGCGACGAGCTCTCCCCCGGGGCCGGTCGACACCTGGCTCGGCGAAACCATCGTGCACGCGGAGGACATCCGCAGGCCGCTCGGTATCGCGCACGCCTACCCGCCGGACGCGCTGGTGCGCGTGGCGGACTTCTACAAGGGCTCGAACCTGTTGATCGGGAGCAAGTCCCGGATCGCGGGGCTGACCCTTCGATCCACCGATACCGCGTGGACGATCGGGGCGGGCCCGGAGGTGTCCGGCCCGATGCTGGCGTTGGTGCTGGCGATGACCGGCCGTTCCGCGGGCCTGGACGAGCTGTCCGGCGACGGCCTCGAGACACTGCGCGAACGGGTCTGACTCCGGGCAACCCGGCGGGCCCGCTCGACCCGTTCAGTCGGCATCACCCCGATCCTGGTGGGCCGCAACGCCGATCGGATGGTCCAGGGATCTCGCCGGCCTCGCCCGGGTGCGCGGTCTCGGTGACCGGGCCGCCGAGGCCTTCGACGGCAAGGGGTTCCTCGACGCACTCGCGCCCTTCGGAATCACCTGGCTCCACGACGAGCGGTGACGAGCGGTCTCCGTGACGCCTGAGATTACGTACTGTATTTACACGAAATGCACCTCTCGCGATCCGACACGCCGCTACCCTCGGAGCCGTTCTCGCTCGAGCACCATGCCAATGTCACCTCGACCGAAAGAGGAGAACCCTCCGTGTCCCACCGAACCCTCACCCGGACCAGGTCGGCGGCAGCTCTCGCCCTGACCGCCGGCCTCCTGCTCGCTCCCGTCCCGTCGATCGCCGCGGCTGCACCGACGCCGGTCGTCGCGCCTGCCGCGATCGACCATTCGCTGCACCTGACGGGCGCTCCGAACGCCCGTGACCTGGGCGGTTACACCACCACCGACGGCAAGACGGTGCGCTCCGGACTGGTGCTGCGCAGCGACGCACTCAACGCCGTCACGGACGAGGACCTGGCCAAGCTCCAGGGCCTGAATGTCAAGACGGTCGAAGATCTGCGCACGGGCTTCGAGATCTCACGCGCGAAGGACAAGCTCCCGGCCGGCGCCACCTGGGTGAACCGCGACGTGGCGGGCTCGAACCCCGCGAACGCGATCGCGATGTTGAACCTGGCCGAGTTCTACAAGGTCATGCCCACCGATGCCGGCGCCTCCGCCGCGTTCAAGGCCGCCCTGCTGGACATCAAGAACTCGCCCGACTCGGTGCTCTACCACTGCACGAGCGGCAAGGACCGCACCGGTTGGCTGTCGGCGGTCCTGCTCACGATCCTCGGCGTCCCCCGCGAGACCGTGAACGCCGACTACATGCTCAGCAACGAGTACGTAGACCCGGACAGCGGCGGGCTGGGCAGCATCGGGAGCATCAGCGGGCCCAATCCCGTGGAGCAGGCCTGGCTCGACAACGCGTTCGCCGCGGCGAACCAGAAGTACGGCAGCTTCGACAACTACGTGAGCGAGGGACTCGGTCTGACGAGCCAGGACATCACCGATCTCAAGGCGAAACTACTCAGCTGATCGGTGCCGGAGTTACCGATCTCCCCCAGACAGGGGTTCGGCCGGGGATGTAGCGATATATCGCATCCTCGGCCGGATCTCTGCTTCTCAAGATTTCTGACCGTTACCGGCCTACTTTTCTTGATCCGCATCACTCACGGTACGCCCGGGCCGACATCGTCGCAATAGCCCTGACCAGCAAAGTCAGCGGAATTTCTCGACAGCCAGGACGCCCCGGTACCCGCCTCGAGCCCGACCGGGCGGGTACCGGAGACTGCCGGGCTACGACTCCTGGTTCTCGGTGATCTGGAACTGCGCCCCGAGCGGATCGGCCACCGTCGCCAACCTTCCGAACGGCGTGTCCTCCGCCGGCCGGACGACGGTTCCGCCGAGCTCGACGACCTTCGCCAGCGCGGCGTCGGTGTCCTCGACCGCGAGGTAGAACTGCCAGAACGACGGCACGCCCTCGGGCAGGAATCCGGAGGCGTCCATGACGCCGGCAATGTTGTCCCCGCCGAGCTGCGCCTGGGAATAGCGGAAGTCACCGGAGTCGGAGAGCGTGTTGTACGTCCAGCCGAAGGTCTTCTCGTAGAACGACAGTGCGGCCTGGTAGTCGCGCGAGAGGGTCTCGAACCACGCCGGGGTGCCGGGCTCCCCCCAACGCCCGTACCCGCGATGCTGGTCGGGCTGCCACACACCGATCACCGCGCCGGCGGGATCGCCGAGGATGGCCATGGTGCCCTGCTCGCCGACCTGCATCGCCGGCATCATCACCTGTCCGCCCGCAGCCGCAGCCCGTTCCGCGGTCGCCGCGGCGTCGGCGGACTCGAGATAGACGGTCCAGACGTCCCCGTACGGGTTGCCCGGCTGCTGCGGGCCGAGCCCGGCGACTGGGGCGCCGTCCTTGCTGAAGATCGAATAGCCGCCGTACTGCGGGTCTTCGTTGGTGTCCGAAGCCCAGCCGAACACGCCGGCGTAGAAGGGAATGACCCGCGACGGGTCGGAGCTGGTGAGGTCGACCCAACAGGGTGCGCCGACCTGGGACTTGCGTTCAGGCACGTCTGACTCCTTGAGCGGATTTGCTGAGGACTGGTGCGCTGATGAACCTACGCGCGACCACCGACATCCGCCGGGGACCGCGGCGCCGCGACACAGCGGGCGGGGTCAGCACTCGCTCGGCGCCGGGATCCCGCGGAGTGCGGCGCCGACGACGTGGCCGGCGAGTTCCGGTGCGTAGGAGTCGATCAGCTTCGCCGCGCCGTGCGTGGCTGTCGCGCCACCGGAGTACCCGACCATCGCGAACCGGCTGTCCCCGAACTCGTCCGGAAGCGCACCGCGCAGCCGCCGGATCGAGTCCAGCACGGCGTGGCCCGCGACGAACGGCTCCGCGTACGCGATCCGGGGACCCTCGTGGTCGGGAATCAGCACCGCGTAGCCGCGCTGGGCGGCGAGCGCGGTCGTCGGCCTCACCTGGAGCCGGCG
This sequence comes from Rhodococcus sp. NPDC059234, assembly GCF_042754225.1. Classification (NCBI taxonomy): domain Bacteria; kingdom Bacillati; phylum Actinomycetota; class Actinomycetes; order Mycobacteriales; family Nocardiaceae; genus Rhodococcus; species Rhodococcus sp. NPDC059234. The sequence continues at coordinate 39,719 of NZ_JBHZAH010000019.1, read as the reverse complement.
CACCTCGCGCACAGGGCGGCGATGAAGGGAGCGGCCTGGCGCGTCACGTCCCTCGACTCGAGCACCTCACCGTTGCGCTTGTCGCCCAATGCATCCGGCCACGAATCGAAGAACGGATCGCCGACGGCCGACGGCATGGTCGCGAGCCGCAGCCCGTACCGAAATGCGCATCCGAACACCCGATCTCGCGCGGAGGACCGGCACAGGCCCGCCGCTAGCGCAGGAGCGAGCGGAGCCCGGCGATTGCGCGGGCGTGCCACGCAATCGCCGGACGGCGTCAGGAGACGGGGACGGCTACCCGGTCCTCGGTCGGCACGTCCGACTTGATGACGTCGGTCTCGATCGCCTCGGGCGCGGGTGCCTCCAGGACGGTCGGTTCCTGCGCGTAGTGGAAGTGCGGCCGACGGTGGCCGAGGAACGAGCCGAACCAGGACATCACCGCGATGTAGCGGTTGCGGAACCCGACCAGGTAGACCATGTGCACGGCCAGCCACAGCACCCAGGCGACGAAGCCGGTGAGCTCGATGCTCTTCACCTTCGTCACCGCACGGAAACGGTTGATGATCGCCATCGAGCCCTTGTCCCGGAACTTGAAGGCGGTGCCGCGCGGGGTCTTGCCGAGCACGGTCTTGGCGACGTGGCGTCCACCCTGCATCGCCACCGGGGACTGGCCCGGCAGGTTGTTCAGCGAGGTCATGTCGCCGACGGCGAAGATGTCTGCGCGGCCGCCGACCGTCAGGTCCGGGTTCACCAGCAGTCGGCCCGCCCGGTCGGTCTCGCAGCCGGTGCGCTCGGCGAGCACACCCGCAAAGTCGTTGGCCTGCACGCCCGCCGACCAGACGATGGTCTCGGCGGTGCGCCGCACCCCGGCCTCGCTCCCGTGCGCCTTGAAGGTGGCGCCGTGCTCGTCGATGTCGGTGACCAGCGTGTTCAGCACCACCTCGACGCCCGACTTCTCCAGCGAGGCCTTCGTGTACTCGCTGAGCTTGCCACCGTAGGCGGGCATCGCGACACCCGCGCCCTCGACCAGGGTGACGGTGACGTCGTCGGCGGTGATGCCGCGGATCGACTGCTCGAAGTAGCGCCCGGCGAGCTCCTTGATCTGTCCGGCCAGCTCGACGCCGGTCGCGCCAGCGCCGATCACGATGAAGCTGAGCAGGTTCTTGGCGCGCTCGGGGTCGGTGGTGGTGTGCGCCTCCTCGAAGCAACGCACGATCTGGTCACGCAGCCGCTTCGCGTCGTTGACGGTCTTGAGCGCGTAGGTGACCTTCGCGAACTCGTCGCGGCCGAAGTACGACTGGCGCGCTCCGGTGGCGGCGATCAGGAAGTTGTAGCCGAGGGTGTGCCGCTCGCCTGCGGCCTCGTAGACGAGTTCCTGCTCGTCGGCACGCACGTCCACGACCCGGCCGAGTCGGACGTCGGCGTTCGGGTACTTCGCGAGGATCGCCCGGACGGAGGGTGCGATCTCGCCGGCCGAGAGCACGCCCGTCGCCACCTGGTAGAGCAGCGGCTGGAACAGGTGCTCGGTGGTCTCGGAGATGAGCACGAAGGGGGTCCCCGCCTTGGCCAGCTTCTTCGCCGCCGCCAGGGCACCGAAGCCCGACCCGACGATGACAACCTCGGTACGGTCCAGCACTGTCTCGCCCACCACGACCTCCTGCTCGATCACAATCAGATGTATGAAAGCCACGCTAAGGATCACGAAGTGGTTTCCGCTAGTCAGCTGGGATATTCGGAATACAGTTATCTGGATCGCTCATAAGTAGGATGGCGGCATGGACTTCCGTCAGCTGCGATACTTCCTGGCAGTGAGCGAGGAACTGAGCTTCAGCCGCGCCGCGCAGAAGTGCTTCATCTCGCAGTCGGCGATCAGTCACCAGGTGTCGCGTCTCGAACAGGAACTGGGTGCGGCGCTGTTCGAGCGGTCGACTCGGGTGGTCCGGCTGACCAACGCGGGCTCGCGGCTGGTGCCGATCGCGCAAGAGGTGCTCAGCCTGGAGACGCAGGCGTACGCGGTCGCCAAGGAGCCGAGGAATCGGATCCGGATCACCGCGAACATGAGCTTCGCGCCGCAGTCCCTCGACGCGGTGGCGCGGGTCCGCGAGCTGCATCCCGACCTCGACATCGAGTTCGTGATCAAGAGCTTCGCCGAACGCATCGACGCGGTGGCCGCCGGCGACTCCGACATTGCGCTGGTCCGGGGCGCGGTGGACCGGCCGGGACTCGAGACCGTCGAACTCGGCGTCGAGGACCTGCTGATCGTCACCTCGAGCCAGCATCCGCTGTCCGCCTTCTCCACCGTCGAACTCGGCGAGCTGGCACCCTATCCCCTGCTGCTGCCGCCGCGGCACAGTCAGGTCCTGATCCACTCGGTCGTCGAGGACGCCTTCGTCGAGGTCGGGCGGCGGGTGCAGCTCGGGCCGCCGATCGCCAAGGACCACACGGCGACCCTCGACGTCATCAACCACCCGCGGGGGTGGACTGTGCTGTACGCCAGCACGGTGACCGGGGTCCCCCGGGCCGGTCTGCGGATCATGCGGGAGGCGCGCGGCAGGCTCCGGGTACCGGTGTGCGCAGTGGTCCGCAGCGGGGCCGCCGGCTCGCCCGCGATGGCGCACCTGGTGGACTCGTTGCGCGAGACGATGGATCTCGCGGCCACGACCGGACCCGCACCGGAGCAGGCCGGACAGTCGCGCCACGTGACTACGCTGGGTCCATGACCGGCGAACAACGGCGCGCACAGGTCGAGGACGTGCATCAACTCGCCCAGGGCATGCCGCACGTGACCCCCTCACCGGGGCCGCGCGGCAACCCGGTCTATCAGGTCGGCGGAAAGTCGTTCGTGTTCTTCCGCGGACCACGACCCGATGCGTTCGACCCCGCGACGGGCGAGCGTTACACCGACGTGATCGTGTTCTGGGTCGGCTCCGAGTCCGACAAGCAGGCGATGATCCAGGATCGCGAATCGCCGTTCTTCACCACGCCGCACTTCGACGGCCACCTCTCGGTCCTGGTGCGGGCGAGCCGACTCGGCGAGCTGTCCCGGCGCGAGGTGGCCGAGGTCGTCCAGGACGCGTGGCTGTCCCGGGCGTCGGAGCGCAGGCGCAGGATCTGGCTCGAGGAGCATCCCGTCGAGTAACCCGACTGGGCGACGACCGATGAGTTTGCGCGGCGGGGCACGTCGACACGTGTACGGCGGCACCCGGCCGCCGGCGTGGGTACACGCAGGATTCGAGACAGAGGAGATCGCGATGAGTCTTCCGAGAATCGGAACGCCCGACGAGTGGCTGGCCGCCCGCACGGAACTGCTCGCCAAGGAGAAGGCCTTCACCAGGGCACGCGACGCGCTCAATACCGAGCGGCGGAACCTGCCGATGGTCGAGGTCTCGAAGAACTACGTCTTCGACGGGCCCGCCGGTGACGTGCGCCTGCTCGACATGTTCGAGGGCCGGCGTCAGCTGATCGTCTACCACTTCATGTTCGACCCGGCCTGGGAGGAAGGCTGCCCCAGCTGCACTGCGGGCACCGACGAACTCTCACCCGGCTTCCTCGACCACCTGCACACCCGGGACACCAGCTACGCCATGGTGTCCCGGGCACCGCTGGCCAAGCTGGAACGATGGAAGGCCGAGCGGGGCTGGGAGCTGCCCTGGTACTCGTCCTTCGAGACCGACTTCAACTACGACTTCGGCGTCACCATCGACGAATCGGTGGCGCCGGGGCGGTACAACTTTCGGAGCCGGGCCGAGTTCGAGGCCGCCGGTTCGGACTTCTTCACCTACGACCAGCCGTTCGAGATGCCGGGTCGGAGCTGCTTCCTCCAGGTGGACGGCCGCGTCTTCCACACCTACTCGCAGTACGCCCGCGGGCTCGAGTCGACCGGCGGCTCCTACTACTTCCTCGACCTCACCGCCCTCGGCAGGCAGGAGGAGTGGGAGGAGCCCAAGGGACGCACCGAGTCTGCGCGGGCAGCGCGGCCAGACTTCGCGTCCTGACGCAGTGGCGTCCGAACCCGCTACATCGTCCGGCGGCCCGACAACGCGCGCCCGAGCGTCAGCTCGTCCGCGAACTCCAGGTCGCCGCCCATCGGCAGACCCGAGGCCAACCGGGTGACCGTCAGCCCCGGGAAGTCTCGCAGCATCCGCACCAGGTAGGTCGCGGTGGCCTCGCCCTCGGTGTTGGGGTCCGTCGCGATGATCACCTCGGAGACGTCCACCCCGTCGTCCTGATTGCCGATACGCGCCAACAGCTCCCGGATCCGCAACTGGTCGGGCCCGACGCCGCTGAGGGGGTCCAGCGCACCGCCGAGCACGTGGTAGCGACCCTTGAACTCCCGGGTGCGCTCGACGGCCTGCACGTCCTTGGGTTCCTCGACCACACAGATGATCGTGCGGTCGCGGCGCGAGTCCGAGCAGATCCGGCACATCTCCTTGTCGGACACCGTTCCGCAGACGACGCAGAACTGCACCCCGTCCCGGACCTTCTGCAGCGCGTTCTGCAACCGGTCGATGTCCGGCGGCTCCACGCTGAGCAGGTGGAAGGCGATCCGTTGCGCACTCTTGGGACCGACGCCCGGCAGCTTGCCGAGTTCGTCGATCAGATCCTGAACTGGACCTTCGTACACGTCCTCGCCTCTAGAACGGGAGTCCGGGCAGACCGCCACCGAGGCCGCCTGCGAGCGGCCCGAGCTTGCCGGCCGCGACCTCCTGCGCCTTCGCCGACGCGTCCGCGATGGCGCCGATCACGAGGTCCTGCAGGGTCTCGACGTCGTCGGGGTCGACGACCTTCGGATCGATCGTCAACGCGACCACCTCGCCGGTGCCCTTGACGGTGGCGGTCACCAGGCCGCCGCCGGCCTGACCGGTCACCTCCGCCTCGGCGATCTCCGCCTGCGCGGCCATCAGCTGCTGCTGCATCTGCTGGGCCTGTGCGAGAAGTTGCTGCATGTCGGGTTGTCCACCAGGCTGCACGTCGATTGTCCTTTCTGCGTGTTGCACCGTCAGCGTAGACGCATCGAGCTACGGTGGGCGGCGTGCGAGCGACGATGCGGCTGCGCCTGCTGCCGGTCGTGGCGGCGGCGCTCACCCTGACCGGGTGCACCATCCCCACCGAGGGTGCCGCGGCGGCGGACAACTCGGACCCGACGGTGCCCGCTCCCCTGCTCTCCGTAGCACCGGTCACGCCGACCGGACTGCACGGTCGGACGATCTTTCTCGACCCGGGCCACAGCGGATCGCACGACGCGGCGATCACCGCCCAGGTACCCACCGGCCGGGGCGGCACCAAGGACTGCCAGACCACCGGAACCAACACCGACGACGGCTATCCCGAGCACACGCTCGCCTGGGAGGTTGTCGGCCAGATGCGGACCCAGCTCGAAAACCTCGGCGCCCGAGTGGTTCTCAGCCGCACCGACGACACCTCGGTCGGCAGCTGCGTCGACGAGCGGGCCGCGGCGGCCAACGCCTCCGGCGCGGACGCGGTGGTCGCGGTGCACGCCGACGGCGCGGCACCCCGCGAGCACGGATTCCACGTCTGCTACTCGGTGCCGCCGCTCAACGCCGTCCAGACCGGCCCGTCGGTCGCCTTCGCCACCGCCATGCGCGACGCGATGACGGTGGCGGGATTCACGCCGTCGACCTACATCGGCGACCGGGGCCTGCTGGGCCGCGACGATCTCGCCGGGCTGAACCTCGCGACCCGACCTTCGGTGCTGGTCGAACTGGGCAACATGCGCAACCCCGACGAGGCGCGCGCGATGACCGCCGACGACGGCCGGGCCCGGTACGCCCGCGCCGTTGTCGCCGGCATCACCAGTTTCCTCGGCGCTGACGCCGGCCCGACTACGCCAGTTCGCGGGCCAGGTTCGCCAGCACGGCGGCCTGGATCTTCTTGAGGCCCAGCGGCGCAAAGGTCCGCTCGAAGAACCCGCCGATGCCACCCGCACCGTTCCACGCGGTGGTCGTGGCGATGGTGGACCCGGTCCCGTTCGGGGTCACGGTCCAGGTCGTGACGAGGCTCGAGTTCGCGTCGGTCTCGGTGATCGTGCTGCCCTCGACGGTGACGGTGGCCTTGATGTTGCGCGAACGCTTCTCGGTGGCCTTCAGGGTCCACTGGGCGACCGTGCCCGCGCCCTGACCGCCCTCGAGCACCTGGTAGCCGAGGTACTGCTCGGTGAGGATGCGGGGCCGCACCGTCTGATAGTCGGCGAGCGCCTCCAGCGCCTTCTCCGGTGCCGCCGCAACCTCGACCGAACTGCTCGCGCTGACCTGTCCCACCGTGAATCTCCTTAGCCGTGCGGGCGGCGCGACGCCGACCCGAGTCGAATGACGTTCCCGTCGCCACCATGGTGCCCGCTCCGCTGACGGCGGGGAAGCCCGCCACCGGGCGTGTGCCCGGGATCACGACGGCCGGAGCCCGGGCCCAATCGGGTGCGCTCGCAACATTTGCGTGACATTTCCCGATTCGCTCGCGGTCTGCTGTCGCAGCGATCGCCCGTAGGCGATAGCGTCGAGGTGTGGCTGTCACTTCGAGTGCGTTGCGCAACCGAGTTGGTCGACGATCCTCCACACCGCGCGAGGTCGGGGCGCAGGCCCACCGCGCGGGGGTCGAACGTCTGCTGACGAGCTATCACGCCATCCCGCCGTCGGCGAACGTGCGCCTGGCGAAGAAGACGTCCAACCTCTTCCGCGCCCGGGCGCGGACCGACGCGCCCGGATTGGACGTCTCCGGCCTGTCCGGCGTGATCTCGGTCGATCCGGCAGCGCGCACCGCCGACGTCGCGGGCATGTGCACGTACGAGGACCTGGTCGCGGCCACGCTCCCCTACGGCCTCGCGCCGCTGGTGGTCCCGCAGCTCAAGACCATCACTCTCGGCGGAGCCGTGACCGGGCTGGGCATCGAGTCCACCTCGTTCCGCAACGGTCTGCCGCACGAGTCGGTGCTCGAGATCGACGTCCTCACCGGCAGCGGCGAGATCGTCACCGCCACCCCGGACGGCGAGCACGCGGACCTGTTCTGGGGGTTCCCGAACTCGTACGGCACCCTCGGCTACTCCACCCGGCTGCGGATCCAGCTCGAACCGGTGAAACCGTTTGTCGCGCTGCGCCATCTGCGCTTCGACGACCTGACCGACCTGCAGACGACGATGGATCGCATCGTGGAGACCCGCAGCTACGACGGCATCGCCGTCGACTACCTCGACGGCACGGTGTTCTCTGCGAAGGAGAGCTACCTGACCCTCGGCGCGGCGACCGACGCGCCGGGGCCAGTCAGCGACTACACCGGCCAGGACGTCTACTACCGCTCGATCCAGCACGAATCGGTGACGCATCCGAAGAGCGACCGGCTCACCATCGCCGACTACCTGTGGCGCTGGGACACCGACTGGTTCTGGTGCTCGCGCGCCTTCGGCGCACAGAACCCGCGGATCCGGCGGCTGTGGCCGAAGCGCTACCGCCGCAGCAGCTTCTACTGGAAGCTGATCGCCCTCGACCAGAAGTACGACATCGGCGACCGCATCGAACGACGCAAGGGCAACCCCCCGCGCGAACGGGTCGTCCAGGACGTCGAGGTGCCGATCGAGCGCACCGCCGACTTCGTGCGCTGGTTCCTGCGGGAGATCCCGATCGAACCACTGTGGCTGTGCCCGCTGCGCTTGCGCGAACCCGGCCCCGCCGGAGCCTCCGCCGTCCGTCCGTGGCCGCTGTACCCACTCGAGCCCAAACGCACCTACGTCAACATCGGCTTCTGGTCGTCGGTCCCGATCGTGGCCGGCGAACCCGAGGGCGCGGCGAACCGGCTGATCGAACGGACGGTCACCGAGTTCGACGGGCACAAGTCGCTCTACTCCGACTCCTACTACTCGAAGGACGAATTCACCGCGCTCTACGGCGGCGAACGATACGACGAACTGAAGAAGCACTACGACCCCGATTCACGTCTCCTCGACCTGTTCTCCAAGGCGGTGCAACGCAAGTGACGACATTCAAAGAAGACAAGACCTCGACCGGGAACGACACCGGCAAGCTCTCCATTGCGGAGATCCTCGAAACCGTTGTCGGAGAAGACATCCCAGTTCGATTCACCGCGTACGACGGTAGCTCCATCGGCGCCGAGAACGCCGAGTACGGCCTCGACCTGAAGACACCACGCGGCACCACCTACCTCGTGACGGCCCCGGGCGACCTCGGCTTGGCCCGCGCCTACGTCTCCGGCGACCTCGAGGCGTCGGGCGTGCACCCCGGCGACCCGTACGAGATCCTCCGCGTCCTCGGCGAGCAGCTGCACTTCAGTCGGCCGTCCGCGAAGGAGCTGGCGGCCATCACCCGGTCCCTCGGTTGGGAACTGCTCAAGCCCGTCGCGCCGCCACCGCAGGAGCACCTGCCGCGATGGCGGCGATTCGCGGAAGGCCTGCGGCACTCCAAGACCCGCGACGCCGAGGCCATCCACCACCACTACGACGTGTCGAACGCCTTCTACGAGATGGTCCTCGGTCCGTCGATGACCTACACGTGTGCGGCCTACGAGTCCCCGGACCAGTCCCTCGAGGACGCTCAGGACAACAAGTACCGCCTCGTCTTCGAGAAGCTCGGCCTGAAGGAGGGCGACCGGCTGCTCGACATCGGGTGCGGCTGGGGCGGAATGGTCCGGTACGCGGCCAGACACGGAGTCAAGGCGATCGGCGCGACGCTGTCGGCCGAACAGGCCGCGTGGGCGCAGAAGGCGATCGCCGACGAGGGACTGTCCGAACTCGCGGAGGTCCGTCACTCCGACTACCGCGACATCACCGAGACCGGTTTCGACGCGGTCTCCTCGATCGGCCTGACCGAGCACATCGGCGTGCACAACTACCCCGCGTACTTCGCGTTCATCAAGGGCAAGCTGCGCGAGGGGGGCCTGCTCCTCAACCACTGCATCACGCGGCCCGACAACAAGCACAACGCACGGGCAGGCGGGTTCATCGACCGCTACGTCTTCCCGGACGGCGAGCTCACCGGGTCGGGGCGGATCATCAGCGAGATCCAGGACGTGGGGCTCGAGGTGCGCCACGAGGAGAACCTGCGCGAGCACTACGCGCTCACCCTGGCCGGCTGGTGCCGCAACCTCGTCGACAACTGGGACGCCTGCGTCGCCGAGGTGGGCGAGGGCACCGCGCGTGTCTGGGGCTTGTACATGGCCGGCTCACGGCTCGGCTTCGAGCGCAACGGCATTCAGCTGCACCAGGTGCTGGCCGTCAACACGGACCGCAAGGGCCACGCGGACCTCCCGCTGCGCCCGTGGTGGAAGGCCTGAACGACCTCGGACAGCCCCCTCGGGCCGTCGCCGCGATCGCGACGGCCTGAGGGGTAGCCCGGGCAACTAAGCTGCGAGGCCATGGCCAGCACAGATTCCGCGGAACGGTCCGGCAAGTTGTCTCGCGCGCGGATCCTCGAGATCGCCCTCGATCACTTCGCGATCCACGGATACCGGGGCAGCTCGCTGGCGCGCATCGCGGCGGAGGTAGGGATCTCTCAAGCGGGCCTGTTGCACCACTTCCCCAACAAGGCGGCGCTGCTACAGGCCGTGCTGGTCCAGCGCGACGTGCGGGACCTGGAGGAGGCGGAGACGGATCCGGAACGTCTCACCGACATGGACCTCGACGAGGTGCTCGCGTTCCTCGTCAGGATCGTCCGACACAACGCCGAGAACCGCAACCTCGTTCAACTCGCCCACCTCACCGCCGCCGAGGCGGCGGGGGCCGACCACCCCGCGCACGCATGGGTGGTGGGCCGCCTCGAATTCCTGCGGTCGATGGTCGAGGCCGCGGTGACGCGCAGTATCGATGCAGGCACCGTGCGCGCGGACGTCGACGCACGAACCGTCACCAACCTGGTCATCGCGGCCTCGGAGGGCCTGGAGAACCAGTGGCTACTCGATGGTGGCGTCGACATCGTCGGCTCCTTCGCCAGCTTCGCAGACGGCCTGCGCCGAGCGGTGGCCACGACGGACTGACCTCGGGCGGGCACCGACTGTCCGCGGACGGCGAACGCATCACAAAGCTGGCCTACCGATCACTTGGTCAGTTAGTGTGTCCCGCACCACCACCGCGCCGGAGGGCGCCCGATGCGAGGAGAACTGATGCGTCGACGATCGGCCGGCATGCTGGCGGTAACGGTTGGGCTTGCCCTACTGACCGGCGGACCCGCCTCCGCGGCGTCGAGCGACAGCGGCAGCACAGGCAAGGTCGAGCGGGTCGAGAGCCTGCCCGCCGACTTCCTGTGGGGCGTGTCTTCGTCGGGATTCCAGTCGGAGGGCTATTCGCCGGACAGCAACTGGACGCGCTACGAAGCGACCGGCAAGACCAAGGATCCGGTCGGCACGTCGGCCGACTTCCGCCACCGTTACCGGGAGGACATCCAGCACGCCGAGGACCTCGGGGCCAAGGTGTACCGCATGGGCGTCGAGTGGGCGCGCCTGGAACCTCGGCAGGGCCACTACGACGAGACCGCCTGGGCGTTCTACGACGACGTGATCGCGAGCATCCGCGCCGCGGGCATGCAACCGATGATCACCCTCGACCACTGGGTGTACCCCGGGTGGGAGGTCGACCGCGGCGGCTGGAACAGCACGGGGATGGTCGCCGACTGGCTGGCCAACGCCCGCAAGGTCGTCGACCGGTACGCGAAGTACGACCCGTCCTGGATCACGATCAACGAGCCCTCGGCGTATCTGTTCCAGGAGGTCAGCCACGGTGGCCTCGCTCCGGCGAACACCCCGGCCGCCCTCGATCGGTGGGTGCAGGTGCACTCCGGGATCTACGACTACATCCATCAGGTGCAGCCGGGCGCCCAGGTGTCCTCGAACGTGGCCTACTTCCAGGCGGTCGAGGCCGCGATCGACACCACCTTCCTCGACCGCATCACCGACAAGCTCGACTTCGTCGGCCTGGACTACTACTACTCGATGTCCCCCACCGACCTGAGCTACGCCAACGTCTTCTCCGAGCCCTGGAAGGCCAACTCCGCACCCGACGGCCTCTACTACGCGCTGCGTCACTATGCGAAGCGCTTCCCGGGCAAGCCCCTGTACATCGTCGAGAACGGCATGCCGACCGAGGACGGCAAACCCCGCCCGGACGGGTACGCCCGCGCCGATCACCTCCGTGACGCCGCCTACTGGCTGCAGCGAGCAAAGGACGACGGCATCGATGTCGTCGGCTACAACTACTGGGCCCTGACCGACAACTACGAATGGGGCAGCTACACACCCCGTTTCGGCCTCTACACCGTCGACGTGAAGGGCGATCCGGCACTCGAGCGGAAGCCGACCGAGGCGGTCGCGGCGTACCGGTCGCTCGTCACCCAGGGTGGGGTCCCCGCCGACTATCAGCCCAGCCGGCCCCCGACCGCGTGTTCGCTGGTCGACGGCCTCGACAGTTGCCTGCACCCAGCGAACTGACATCGTCGGTCCAGCCGACCCGGCTGCATGCCGCCCAAACCACCTCGGAACAGGCGGCAGATCGCCGTTCTCACACGGAAGGCATCGAGGTTTACATGAGTACAGGATTTGGAATCGACGTCGGAGGCACCGGCATCAAGGCAGGTCTGGTGGACCTCGAGGCGGGTCGACTTGTCGGGGACCGGGTCACGATATCCACCCCTAGGCCCTCCACACCCGCCGCGGTGGCCTCCGCGGTCTCCGATCTCGCAGCGCACTACCGCTGGGAGGGTCCAGTCGGGGTCGCACTCCCGGCCGCCGTTGCCGGCGGCATCGTCCAGACTGCAGCGAACATCGACCGGTCGTGGATCGGTACCGACGCGGCGGCTCTGTTCGCCGACGCACTCGGCGGTCGCGACGTCGTCGTCACCAATGACGCCGACGCCGCCGGAGTAGCCGAGCACAGGTTTGGCGCTGCGCGCGGCACCACCGGCGTCGTCGTTGCGCTCACATTCGGAACCGGCATCGGTTCTGCGATCCTCCACGACGGAGTGCTGTTGCCCAACACCGAATTCGGGCATCTCGTCGTTGACGGAGTCACCGCCGAACATCGCGCCTCCGCGTCCGTCAAGACGGCCAGAGCCTTGTCCTTCGAGAGCTGGGCGCGGGAAGTCAGTCGGGTGCTGACGGCAATCGAGGATCTGCTGTCCCCACAGCTGTTCATCGTCGGCGGCGAGATCAGCCAGAGCGGTGCCCGGTGGATTCCGTTGCTGACGAACCGGACCGCAGTTGCCGCGGCCGAGTTGGGCAACGCTGCGGGCGTCATCGGCGCAGCGCTGGCGATCGAACACCGTCGCGGGCTACCTCCCCTCGACACGAGGGAGGCCTACCTACGTCAGGGCTTGGCGCCTGACTGCGCCGCGAGGTGAAGTGGCGGATGGGCGGTCGGGCTCGATCGGCAGGTCGCGCCGCAGCACGGTGGTCAGAGTTCTCATCGCGCCGACCATGTCGAACGACTCGTCCTGCAACCATTGCTCTTCGAGGCCGGAGATGGCCCCGATGATGACGGACGCCATGGCAGCGGGATCGACATCGGCACGTACCTCGCCCACCCTGATGCCCTCTTCGATGAGACCGGCCAAGTTCGCGCGGAAGCCCTCGATCCGCCGCTGTGCCCACTCTCGTGCGAGTTCGGGAGTGTCCTCGGAGTTGAAGATGCCGACGTGCGCCAGCCGGGTCAGTTCTCGGTTCTGCTGATTTCGGGCAACGATCTCGTCGACTATGTCCAGCGCGCGCAGGAGAGCCGGGCCCTCGTAGTCTCGATCTATCTCGACCGAGTCCAGCGTTTGGCGGTCGAGGTCCGCGAGTACCGCGGTCAGCAGAACTTCCTTGCTCGGAAAGTGATGCAGCAGACCCGACTTCGTGATTCCTGATTCTCGCGCGACCGCGGCGAGCGAGGTCCCGCGGTATCCGTGGGCCGCGAACAGGGATATGGCCGAGCTGACGATGTCGGCGCGCCGGGCAAGTCCCGACTGTTCGGCGTCGCGTGTTCTCGCCATCGTGTCCGATCTCCTCACGTTAGTTACCTACGCACAGCCCATCGGCCTACGTGCCGATCCGTCCGGTGTTCGCGGACGGCGGTGTCGGGTCTCCGCCCCACGTGACCCGACGACAGCTTGCCACGACGCGGTTCACGACTCGTCGTCCGATTCTGCCAGTCCCGCGACATGAGTTAGCCGATTCCACAACAAGCAGACGGACCGATCGGTAGGCTAGCTCCGTCGGCTCCTGTTCGCGGAATCCGATGGCCCGAGGGGCTCGGACATGCCTCCGTCCTACGGGTGGACATGACGCCCTGCGTCGCCGCTCACGAGACGGCGTCAGGCACGTCCTAGCAGACAGACCGACTGGTCGGGTTGTTAGCCTGGCCGCGGTCGACCAAAAGAGGGAGGACATGAATGTCCAGGTTTGACGACAGACTGGCAGGCCGAACGGCGGTGGTCACCGGCGCAGCGAGCGGGATCGGAGCCGCGCTGGGGGCCGAGCTCGGTTCACACGGCATGTCGGTGGTCGTTGCCGACGTCGACGGCGACGGCGCCGAGCGGACCGCCGAGAGCGTGCGCGCACTCGGCGTGCGTGCGCTCGGTGTGCAGGTCGACGTGGCCGACCCCGGGTCGGTCGAGAATCTCGCGCAGGTCAGCTACGACGAGTTCGGTTCCGTCGAACTGCTCTGCAACAACGCGGGAGTGCTGCTGCTCGGAAACCTCACGGATTCATCGATGGACGACTGGCGCTGGCTGTCCTCCGTCAACGTCGAGGGCATGCTCAATTGCCTGTATGCGTTCCTGCCGAGGATGCGTCGCCAGACCGGATGGCGGCACGTGATGAACACGTCGTCGACTCATGCCTTCCTTCCGGACCCCGCGTTCACCGGCCTCTACACCGCGGCCAAGCACGCCATCCTCGGGTTGACCCTCGGAATGCGGTCCGAGCTCGCCCCCGACGGCATCGGCGTCACCGCCCTCTGCCCCGGCCAGGCCGCGACCCGCATCCTCGACTCGCAGCGCAACCGGCCGGCCGAATTCGGTCGCCGCGCCGCCGAACCCTTCGGCACCGAGGTCATCCCGATGGCGATCGAGCCCGGCGACGTCGCGCGGCTCGCAGTCGAGGGCATCGTGCGCAACGCCCCGATCGTCTTCGCGCTGCCCGAGCACAGCCACGCCCAGTTCCGCGAGCAGGTCCGGGACCTGTGGCGAATGGCGGACGACGCCCTCGTCGGCTCGACGGACGCGTTCGTGGGCGACCTCGACGAGGAACGGGCACACCGGGTCGATCGGTAGCTCGACACCCGGGCGGCGACCCCGACTCCCGACCGTATTCGCCCACATTCCAAGGACTCCCATGTCAGAACCCCACTCGCTCCCCGTCGCCGTCGACGAGGGCGGCCCCGGAGCCGACACGCCGCGGCGCGACCCGGAGCGCCGCGAGCCGAGCGGCTTCCTGGTCGGACTCGCCCTGTCCTACTTCGGCGTCTACCTCGCCCTGATGACCCCCGTGATGTTCGCCCTGGCGTTCAAGCTGCAGCACATCTCGGGCTCGATCGAGAGTGCGACGCACGCGCTGGGCGTGGTCGCCGGTACCGGCGCGATCGTCGGGATGATCGCCCAGCCGGTCGTGGGCCGTCTGTCCGATCGCACGCGGTCCTCGTTCGGACGTCGGAGACCGTGGATCCTCGGGGGCGCCGTCGTCGGGGCCGGCGCTCTGGTGTGCGTGGGTCTCGCGCACACCGTGCCGCAGGTCCTGATCGCCTGGTGCGTCGCGCAGGCCGGCTTCGGTGCGGCACTCGTCGCCTCCCAGGCGACGATTCCCGACCAGGTGCCCGCGCGCCGACTCGGGGTGGTCTCCGGGATCACCGGGGTCACCACCCCGCTGAGCATTCTCGCGGGAAGCGTTCTCGTCACCGTGCTGACCGGCGATCTGCTCCGGTTCCTGGTACCCGGAATCGTCGCCGTCGTGTTCGCCATCCCACTGTTGGTGGCACTCGAGGATCCGCCGCTCGAGGACACACCTCCGCGCCACGGTATCCGGGAGTTCGTCGGCTCCGTCGCGTTCAACCCCCGGAGGCACCCCAACTTCTCGTGGGTGATGGCCTCCCGCTTCCTGGTGATGTTCGGCTACGCCGGAATCGGAACGTTCTTCCCGTTCTTCCTCGGGCAACGGTTCCAGCTCGGTGAGGCCGACGTCGCGAAGGCGATTCTCCTGGTCAACGTGGTGAGCGTCGTGTGCCTGTCCCTGTCCGCGCCCCTCGGGGGCGCGCTCTCCGACCGAATCGGGAAGCGGCGTCCCTTCGTGGCCGTCGCGGGGCTGATCATGGTGGTGGGATTGCTGGCGCTGGCATTCGCCCCATCGCTGGGAATCGTCGTTGTGGCGCAGGGCATCATCGGGCTCGGTCTCGGCGCCTTCATGTCCGTGGACCAGGCACTCGCGGTGCAGGTGCTGCCGAATCCCGACGACAATGCCAAGGACCTGGGCCTGATCGCCCTCGCAGGCACCCTGCCGCAATCCGTCGGGCCCGCCGTCGCGCCGGCCGTCATCAGTCTCGGCAGCGCCACCGCCCTGGGCGGCTACGGGACGTGGTACGTCCTCGGCGCGCTCACCTGCCTGGCGGGTGTGTTCACGATCTACCGCGTTCGAGGCGTTCGTTGACCCAGACGACGACCGGCCCCGGTTCGGCGAACCGATCCACTTCGAGAAATGGACATCGATGAGACTCAGAGACGACTTCCTATGGGGTGCAGCGAGTTCCGCGCACCAGACCGAGGGAGCCAACACCGGCGCCGACTGGTGGGGGTACGAGAACCGGTCCAGACCGTACTTCCCCGACCGGAGCGGCGACGCTGTCGACAGCTACCACCGTTACCCCGAGGACATGGCATTGCTCGCCGATGCCGGCCTCAACGCGTACCGCTTCAGCATCGAATGGTCGCGGATCGAACCCGAGGAGGGTCAGTTCTCCCGCGCCCAGCTCGACCACTACCGTCGAATGATCGAGACCGCAAGGAAAGTCGGGCTCGAGCCGGTCGTGACGCTGCACCACTTCACCTCGCCGCGCTGGTTCAGCAACCGGGGCGGCTGGCGGCATCCCGCCGCGATCGACAGCTTCACGCGTTACGTCGATCGCGCCTCGTCCGTCCTGGGCGGAGTCGACTGGGTCTGCACCATCAACGAGCCCAACATCGTCGCGCTCGGCGTTCGGTACCTGGACCTGACGCTCGGCTCCCGTGCGGGGTCCTCCCGGCCGGCGAACGACAGGCTGGAACCCGACGACGAAGTCGGCGACGTCCTGGTGCGGGCGCACCGTGAGGCGGTCGAGATTCTCCGCACCACCACCACGGCCAAGGTCGGCTGGACGGTGGGACAGCAGGCCTTCGAGGGAACGGCGGGGCACGAAGACGTTCTCGCGCGGACGAACGACCTCTGGGAGGACCGGTACCTGGCGGGCGCGCGTGGCGACGACTTCCTCGGGGTCCAGTCCTACACCAGCCAACCCGTGGGGGCTGACGGTCCGATCCCTCATCCGGAGCACCCCGACAACACCCTCATGGGCTGGGCGTATCGCCCCGACGCCCTGGGCATCGCGCTGCGCCGGGCCTGGGACATCACCGAGCACGTGCCGCTACTGGTGACGGAGAACGGAATTGCCACCGCCGACGACGCGCGACGAATCGCGTACACCGCCGAGGCGCTCACCCATCTGGAGGCGGCGGTCGCCGATGGGATCGATGTCCGCGGCTACCTGCACTGGAGCGCGCTCGACAATTTCGAATGGGGGCGCTGGGCACCAACTTTCGGCCTGATCGGCGTCGACCGTACGACCTTCACCCGTACGCCGAAGCCAAGCCTTGCGTGGCTCGGACGTGTTGCGCGGAACAACGGGCTCGAGACTCCCGCGGGTCTGCAGCCATGACGCCTTTCCTGTCGAGGCATCGATGCGCTAACCTACCGACCACTCAGTCAGCTAGTGGAAACCTGAGCGAACGAGACGGAAGGATCCATATGTCACGGGACTTCGGGTACGGACTGCTGGCGGCGATCTGCGTGTCCGTCATGGCGGCGACGAGTGTCACCGCCAGCGCATGGGCCGGCGTGCCCAGCGCCGGATGCGGTGATCACCACTGGGTCAGCACCTGGTCCGCGAGCCCGACCGACTCGGTCGGGGCCATCGGCTCCGAGATGCCCGGCGGCGAGCAGACCTACCGCATCGTAGTGACGCCACACCGCGGCGGAGACAGCGTGCGGATCCGGCTCAGCAACCGGTTCGGCAGCGAACCCGTCACCTTCACGCGGGTGACCGTCGGACGCCAGACCCTGGGCGCCGCAATCGATCCGGATTCACTCCGTGCTGCCACCTTCGATGGCGGCAGCACGTCGACGACGGCCGCGCCGGGGACGGACATCGTGACCGATCCCGTCCCGATCACCGTGGAGGGGTTCGAGCCGCTGTCGATCAGCATCCACACCGACGGCCGGTCACGGCAGGTCACCGAGCACGCCAGCGGCAACGCGACGAGCTACTACACGCCGCCCGGGCTCGGAGACCACGCCGCGGATATCGCCGGCGATGCGTTCAGCCACACGACCACGCGCGTGCCGTTCGTCTCCCAGGTCGACATGCCGGCGCCGGCCGGCGTCTCCACGGTCGTCGCCTTCGGGGACTCGGCCACCGACGGGCACGTGGCCGCCGACTTCCTGGGAACCCCGCAGGTCGCGGGGGTCGTCGACCAGAACGTGCGCTACCCGGACTTCCTTCAGCACCGGCTCGACGAGGCCGGCGGCGAGGCCGTCGTCACGAATGCCGGGATCGGCGGCAATCGCCTGCTCTCCGACGGGATGGTCCCCGCACTCGGGCGGGCAGGCGAGTCACGCATGGACGCCGACGTGCTCGCCCAGTCCGGTGTCACCGATGTGATCGTCTGGATCGGGATGAACGACCTCGGAATGCCGATCGGCGCATCGTACGAGCAGCTCGTCGCGGGGTACACCAGGGTCATCGACCGACTTCACGACGCGGGCCTGCGCGTGCACCTCGGCACCATGATGCCCGCGTCGAACGGGCTCGCCGACGGACTGACGAGCTTCCCACCGTCCGATCCCGTCCGGGTCCGGGCCAACTCGTGGATTCGATCTCAGCGGCTGTCCGACAGCGTGATCGACTTCGACGCTGCCATTCGCGACCCGAACAATCCCGGCATCCTCGACCGCAGGTACGCCAGCGCGGACAACCTCCACCCGACCCCCGAGGGATATCGGCTGATCGCCGACACCGTGGACATCACCAAATTCGTCGGGAACGACTGCACTGCCGCGAGGTGACTGCGGACTCGGCGTCACCCGCGATCGCGACACTCCGTTCCACACGACCACGGCAGCACGACCGCCACTCACCAGACCGATTCTGCGGAGTCGCGTGAACCGGATTGAAAGTAGTTACATGACAATAGGTTTCAAGACCACGAGCTTCTCGATGGCCTGTGCCGTCCTGACGGCGACGACAAGCCTGTTCGCATCCGCCGTTGCGAACGCGGGAGCGCCCGGCTGCGGTGACGACCACTGGGTCAGCAACTGGTCCGCCAGCCCGACCAACGCGATCGGCGGTGTGGAAGCCGTCGCCGCCGGAATGGCGGTGAGCCCCGTAGGCACCGGACTCTCGACCAACCAGACACACCGGGTCGTGGTCACGCCCCACCGAGGGGGCGAACACGTCCGCCTCCACCTCAGCAATCGATTCGGCAGCGAACCCGTCACCTTCACACGGGTCACGATCGCTCGCCAGAAGGACGGTGCCGCCGTCGAACCCGAGTCCGTGCAAGAGGTACGTTTCGATGGCGGTCGTGAATCCATCACGGCCGCACCCGGTTCGGATGTCGTGACGGATCCGGTACCGATTGCGTTCTCGGCATTCGAGCCGCTCGCCGTCAGCATCTACGTGGACCGGGCACCATCGGCCGTCACCGGGCACGACCTCGGAAACGCCACGAGCTTTCTCACGACCCCCGGCCTCGGAGACCACTCGAGCGACACCGGCGCCGACGCGTTCGCCCGCGCAACCACCCGCGTGTCCTTCGTCTCCCAGATGGATGTCCTCGCCCCCGCGGACACGGCAACGGTCGTCGCGTTCGGAGATTCGATCACCGACGGTCATGTCGGCAACGACCCGCTCGGAGCCCCCCGGATCGAGGGAGTCGTCGACAAGAACGTCCGGTACCCGGACTTTCTTCAGCGAAGGTTCGACGAGGTCGGCCGCGAGGTCGTCGTCACCAACGCCGGCATCGGAGGAAATCGACTCACCCGAGACACACCGTCCGAGTTCCCCAAGTTCGGCCCGTCCGGAGTGGCGCGAGCACAGGCGGATGTGATCGATCAGGCCGGCGTGAGCGACGTCATCGTCCTGATGGGAATCAACGACATCGGCACCCCGATCGGGGTGACCTACGAGGAAGTCGTCGTCGGGTACACCAACCTCATCGACCAGTTCCACAGTGCCGGATTGCGCGTGCATCTCGGAACGCTGCTCCCGGCCTCGAACTCCGTGACCCATGGGGCCCTGAGCATCCCGCCTGCCGAGCCGGTGCGAGCACGAATCAACGCCTGGATCAGGTCCCAGCACCTGTCCGACAGCGTCGTCGATTTCGACGCCGCCCTCCGCGACCCCGGTAACCACAGCATTCTCGACCGGCGGTACGCCAGCACGGACAATCTCCACCCGAACCCCGACGGATACAAGGCGATGGCCGCCGCCGTCGACACAGCGCGGCTCGCCGGCAACAGGTGCTCGGCGGGAGCAGCGCGGTGACGGTGCACGAGCCGAGCGGCGGGCTCGGTGGAGTGGGGTCGCGCGTGGGATACGAAGGGACCAGGTGTCAATCGTGGTAGTCACTGAGCGGCGGCTGTCGACAACTCTGATGAAGGCCGCCGTCGTGGCGGTCTCGCTGACCATACTCGGGTCGGGCGTTGCCGCGGCCGGCATCCACGAGCCTGCGGCCCCGGCCGATTCGAGAACCGCATCGGTGACCACGGCGGATCTCGAGTATCCGACGGACCACGGACCTGGGGCGATGACTGTCTATTCCCCAGCCGACGGGGCATCTTCGGTCCCGACACCGTCGATTGTCATGGTCCACGGCGGTGCCTGGGCGACTGGTTCACGTGCACTGCTCGACGACGAAGCCCGCCGGGCCGCCGCGGACGGCTTCGTCGTGTTCAACATCGACTACAGCCTGTCTGCGCCCCGAAACCCCCGCCAGTACCAGGACGCGGTGGCCGCGATCGAGTACATCCGCACACACGCAATCGATTTCGGGATCGCTGCCGACCGGATCGGCGGACTCGGAACATCTGCCGGAGCACACCTGCTCATGCAGGCGGTGACCGCGGGCCATGCCCCGCTGAAGGCGGTGGTCGGGTGGTCCGGCCCGTACGATCTGGCGGTCCAGAACACCCCGAGGAACACCGCGATCTCGATCGGCGCGGCCGCGGTCTACCTCGGATGCGCGCCCACCACCAGTCGATGCGCTGATCAAGCCGTCGAGGCCTCCCCGATCCGGCACGTATCCGCGGGGAATCCACCAGCGCTCCTGTTCAATTCAGCTGACGAACCCGTCCCCGTCGAGCAGATGACCGCATTCGCCGATCGCCTGCGCTCGGTTGGAACCCCGGCTGAAACCCGCGTGATTCCCGGATCGAAGCACGCGGTGGCCTACTCCGACGTCGCACTCGACCCGACTCTCGACTTCCTCCGTCGGCACCTCTGACGGAGCTGCCGAGAGTCCGGCGGACTCATGCGGAGGGCGCTGCCTGCCGAACACTGCGGGCGATCTCCGCCGCGGCACTCTGCACCGCCGCGACCATGCGTCGGTCCGTGGTGATTCGGCCCAGCGGCCCGCAGATCGACACGGCGGCTGGCGTCGGGTGACCGTGCGCGATGGTCGCGGCGACGCACCCGATCCCGGGCAGTGCCTCGCCTCGGTCGAAGGCGACACCCTCGGCGTCGACCCGGTGGAGTTCCGCCTCCAACGTGCGCCTGCCTCCGGACCCGCGCGCAGCGTCACGGTTGAGCCGGTCGAAGTCCGGCCCGTCGAGGGCCTCACGCGGAAGCGCACTGAGCATCGCCTTCCCCACCGCGGATCGGTGCGCGGGGTACCGACCACCGATCCGCGACGGGATCTTGGCCCCGAAGGTGCCCGAGATCTTCTCCCAGTAGATGCCGTCCGACCCGTCGAGGAAGGCGAGGTGGACGACCGCGCCCGTGGACCGGTGCAGTTCCTGCAGGGTCGGCAGGGCGGTGCGGTGGAACCAGTGGCTTCGCACCGCCCTCGATCCGAGCTCGAACAGCCGGACCCCGATCTCGTAGCGGGTTCCGACCCGGTTGAGCCACCGCTTCTCCACCATCTTCTCGAGCAGGCGGTGCGCCGAGGAGGTCGGTATCCCCGTCAGCCGGGCGGTCTCGCTGAGGCTGAGGTGCCCGCAGTCCTCGAAGGCCTCCAGGACGAGCTCGACCCGGTCGAACATCGACATGCCCTGAGTCTGCTGACGATCGTTCTCCACGGCCGCACCTCTCCTTCTTCGGCGGACTAGACGCCGAAGCCGCCCGATACAGAAATCTGCTGCCCCGTAATGTAGTTCGCCTCGTTCGAGGCCAGGAACACGCAGGCGGCACCGATGTCCGCGGGCTTGCCCCACCGCTTGAGCGGCACCAGCTTGTGGACCTCGCGTTCCCACTCCTCGTCGAAGACGCCCTGGGACTTGAGCTCGAGGAACATGCCGGCCTCGATCACGCCGACCAACACCGAGTTGGCTCGGATGTTGTGCGCGCCTTCCTCCTTCGCAATCCCGCGGATCAGCGATTCGTTGGCACCCTTCGGGATCACCGACAGACCGTCGAGCATCGGGAACCAGTGGTCGCCGGCGGATCCGAGGTGGACCACCGAACCCCCGCCGTGCTCGCGGAAGTGCGGCAGCACGGCGTGCACGGCGGTGAACATGCCCAGGGTCTCGATCTCGATCGACCGTCGGTACTGCGCGGGGGTCGTCTCGGCGACGGTGATCTGGTCGACCACCGGGCCGGCGCCCCACACGACGGTGTGGATGCGCGTGTGCTCCTCGATCACTTCACCGAGCACCCGGGACACGTCCGCCTCGTCGCGGACGTCGACCTGGTGCGCGCTCGCCTTGACCCCGAGTGCCCGCAGCTCGGCCACGGTCGCCTCGGCGACCTCGCGCTTGGAGTTGTAGCAGATCGCGACGGCGCTGCCGGCCCGCGCGAACTCGCGGGCGACCCCGCTGCCGATGCCGCCGCTGCCGCCGAACACCAGCGCGGCACCGTCCGGGAAATTCAAAGTCAGCATGCTGGTACTCCATTGGTGTCGGGACCGAACACCGCCCCGCCGCCGAACGCGGCGCGGTGCGAGATCGGCTGGTTGCCGTCGACGTCGGTGACGCCGTAGTGCTGGGCCACCTCTGCGGTGACCAGGGTGTGGCCGGAGCGGGCGTTGAGGTCGGGGTCGCCTGCGAGGGCGACAACGACGCGACCCACGAACTCCGGCGACTCCGCGTCCGCGATGGGGAATCCCTCGATGTCGTCGACACCCATGGCCATCACGAATTCCGTCTTGACCAGCCCGGGCCACAACGACAGCGTGCTCACCCCGGTGCCCTCGAGCTCGACGGCCATGTCGTGGGCCATCTTGTCGAGCCCCGCCTTCGACATCCCGTAGAGCACCGAGTGCAGATAGCCGCGGGTACCGAAGGACGAGATGTTCGCGATGGCACCGGAACCCGCGGGGACCATCAGCTTGGCGGCCTCGACGCTCGCGACGTAGTGGGCTCGCAGGCCGACGCCGATCAGCGAATCCCAGTCGCTCACGGGGCGTTGCCAGAACGGCTCGGTGAATCCGGCGAAGCCGTCCGGGTTGGCCCACACGTTGTTGACCAACAGGTCCAGCCGGGCATCCTGCTCCTCGCGGATGCGGGCGAAGACGTCCGCGATCTGGGCATCGTCCCGGTGATCACACTGCACGGCGATACCCGTGCCACCCCGCTCGGTGACCGCCGCCGCGGTCGCGTCGAGCGGACCGCCGCCTCCGACCGGCCCGCGCCCGGTGACGTACACCGTCCAGCCGTCCGCTCCGAGGGCGGACGCGATACCCTTGCCCACTCCTCGACTCGCCCCGGTGACGAGAGCAACCTTGCTCATGCGCGTCGCCTACTGCTCGACGAGGCAGTCGTCACCGAGCGGTCGCGTGATCGCCCACGACCGCCGGAAGTGGCACTTGGACATCTTCCACTCGCCGTCCTCCACGACGTACTCGTCGTCGTACTCGCCCGACATCACGGTCTCGGTCCGCTCGACGAGATTGACCTGCCGGAACCGGAGGGTCCACTGGCCGGACGCCGAACCGTGGTCGTGCACGGTGATGTCCGGGTGCATGCCGTGGTGCATGTCGAGGATCACGTGGCGGCCGTCCACCAGCTGCAGCGCGATCTGTGTGAAGACCTCGGCGATCTTGTCGGCATCGTCGAACGCGCCCAGGGCGCCGTAGTCGATCGACGCACCCGAGGCGATGAAGCACGCGCGGAACACCCTGGGGTCCTTCGCGTCACATGCCCGCCAGTACCTGTGCTTGAGGGCCTTGATCGCTTCGACGTGAGCGAGCTGCTCCTCCCACGACAAACCGTGGGGACGACCCGTGGCGAGTGACTGAGACACCGCGACTCCTGTTCTCCGATCGGCCCGAGACTGCTGTGCTCCAGGCCACACCGGGTGAACCTAGTGTCGACTTATCCGACCGCCCATAGCCTTTCCCTCGTCGCGGGAAACCGCAGGTTGCAGGCACCGGAAAACGCCGAAAGGCGCCCCCCGCTCGGACTGACCGAGCGGGGAGCGCCTCGAGGCGGACGGGGCCTAGGCCTTCAGTGACGCCGGCGGGGTGAACCGCTCGCCGTACTTCGCCGCGAGCTCCTCGGCACGCTTGACGAAGCCGGCCTTGCCACCCTCGTAGCCGACGACGTACTGGTGCACACCACCGGTCCAGGCCGGGAACCCGATGCCCATGATCGAGCCGATGTTGGCGTCGGCGCTGGTCATCAGGACACCCTCGTCGAAGCACTTCTGGGTCTCGATGGCCTCGATGAACAGCATCCGCTCGATGAGGTCCTTGATCGGGGCCTGGTTCGAGCCCGAGTTGAACTGCTCGCGCAGGCCCGACCACAGGCCGGTGCGCTTGCCGTCGACGTACTCGTAGAAGCCCGCTCCGCCGAGGCGGCCCTTGCGGTCGTTGCCCTCGACGAGGAAGTTGATGACGTCGCCTGCCGGGTCGGCGGGCAGCTCCTTGCCCTCGGCCAGCGCCGCGGCCTTCGACTCCGCGCGGATCTTCTGCATCAGCGTCAGGTTCAGCTCGTCCGAGAGCTGCAGCGGCGCAGCCGGGTAGCCCGCCTGCATGCCGGCCTGCTCGATGGTGGCCGGCTCGATGCCCTCGGCGACCATGCCGATGGCCTCGTTGATGAACGTGCCGATGACGCGCGAGGTGAAGAAGCCGCGCGAGTCGTTGACCACGATCGGGGTCTTGCGGATGGCCTGCACGTAGTCGAACACCCGCGCCAGCGCCTCGTCGGAGGTCTTCTCACCGCGGATGATCTCCACCAGCGGCATCTTGTCGACGGGCGAGAAGAAGTGGATACCGATGAAGTCTTCCTGGCGCTTGACGCCGGTCGCGAGACCGGTGATCGGCAGGGTCGAGGTGTTCGAGCCCAGCAGCGCGTTCGGCTCGACGATGTCCTCGATCTCCTGGAAGACCTTGGCCTTGAGCTCGGGGCTCTCGAAGACGGCCTCGACGACGAAGTCGACACCGGCGAAGTCCGCCGGGTCCGCGGTCGGGGTGATGCGCGCGAGCAGGGCCGCGGACTTCTCCTCGGTGGTCTTGCCACGCGAGAGCGCCTTGGCCTCGATCTTCTCCGAGTACGCCTTGCCCTTGGTCGCCGCCTCGATGCTGACGTCCTTGAGCACGACCTCGAAGCCGGCCTTCGCCGAGACGTACGCGATGCCGGCGCCCATCATGCCGGCGCCGAGGATGCCGACCTTCTTGATCTCGCTCTTGGGGATGTCCTTCGGGCGCGAGGCGCCGGAGCCGATCGACTGCATGTCGAAGAAGAACGCCTGGATCATGTTCTTCGCGACCTGCCCGGTGACGAGCTTGGTGAAGTAGCGGGACTCGATGCGCAGCGCGTTGTCGACGTCGACCTGGCTGCCCTCGACCGCGGCGGCCATGATCGCGCGCGGGGCCTCCATCGGCGAGCCCTTGAGGGTCTTGCGCAGGTTCGCCGGGAAGGCGGGCAGGTTCGCCGCGAACGCCGGGGTGGCGGGGGTGCCGCCCGGGATCTTGTAGCCCTTGACGTCCCACGGCTGCACGCCCGACTCGGGGTTGGCCTTGATCCACGCCTTCGCGGCGGGGACGAGCTCCTCGACGGAGGAGACGACCTCGTCGACGAGGCCGATCTCCTTGGCCTGCTGCGGTCCGCGCTGCTGGCCCTGCAGCAGCATCTGGGTCAGCGCCGTCATGATGCCGAACATGCGGACCGTGCGCACCACGCCGCCGCCGCCGGGCAGCAGGCCGAGGGTGACCTCGGGCAGGCCGATCTTGACGCCCTTGACGTCCGCGGCGATCCGGTGGTGGGTGGCCAGCGCGATCTCGAGGCCGCCGCCGAGGGCCGCACCGTTGATGCAGGTGACAACCGGCTTGCCGAGGGTCTCGAGGCGACGCAGGTCGGCCTTGAGGGTGACGCTGTGGTTGAAGATCTGCTCGGCGTCCGCGGGGCCGACCTTGATCATGTTCTTCAGGTCGCCACCGGCGAAGAAGGTCTTCTTGCCGGATGTGAGGACGACACCGGTGATGGCGTCCTTCTCTGCGTACAGCCGGTCGACGGTGGAGTTCATCGACGCGATGTACCGGTCGTTCATGGTGTTCGCGCCCTGGTTGGGGTCGTCGATGGTGAGCACGACGATTCCGTCAGCGTCCTGCTCCCAGTTGATGATGTTCTGCTCGCTCACTTCGTCTCTCCTGGTAGTCCGGGCCGCGTCAGACGCGCTCGATGATGGTGGCCACGCCCATGCCGCCGCCGATGCACAGCGTGACGAGGGCCCGCTTGGCGCCGCGGCGCTCGAGCTCGTCGACCATGGTTCCGGTGATCATGGCGCCGGTGGCACCGAGCGGGTGGCCCATGGCGATGGCGCCGCCGTTGACGTTGAGCTTCTCGTCCGGGATGTTCAGGTCCTTCTGGAACTTCAGGACGACGGACGCGAACGCCTCGTTGATCTCGAAGAGGTCGATGTCGTCGACCGTGAGACCGGCCTGGGCGAGCACCTTCTTCGTCGCCGGCGTCGGGCCGGTGAGCATGATGGTGGAGTCGGCACCCGAGGTGGCCGTCGCGACGACGCGGGCGCGCGGGGTGAGCCCCATGGCCTTGCCGGCCTCCTCGCTGCCGACGAGCAGCAGCGCGGCGCCGTCGACGATGCCGGAGCTGTTGCCGCCGTGGTGGACGTGGTTGATCTTCTCGACCCAGTGGTACTTCTGCAGCGCGACGGCGTCGAAGCCGCCCATCTCGCCGACCATCGCGAAGGCGGGGGCAAGACTCGCGAGGCTCTCCACGGTGGTGCCGGGGCGCATGTGCTCGTCGTTGTCGAGGATGGTGATGCCGTTGATGTCCTTGACCGGGACCACGGACTTGGCGAAGTATCCGCCGGCCCAGGCCTTCGCCGCCAGGTCCTGCGAACGGACGGCGTACGCGTCGACGTCGTCGCGGCTGAAGCCCTCGATGGTGGCGATCAGGTCGGACGAGATGCCCTGCGGGACGACGTAGTTGTCGTAGTTGGTGGCCGGGTCGTTGACCCAGGGGCCGCCGTCGCTGCCCATCTTGACGCGCGACATCGACTCGACGCCGCCGGCGATGACCATCTCGTCCCAGCCGGAGCGCACCTTCTGTGCGGCCATGTTCACGGCCTCGAGCCCGGAGGCGCAGAAGCGGTTGATCTGCACGCCGCCGACAGTGTCGGGCAGGCCGGCGTCGGTGGCGGCGATGCGCGCGATGTCCATGCCCTGGTCGCCGAGCGGGGAGACCACGCCGAGGATCAGGTCCGAGATGCGGTCCTCGTCGAGGTCCGGGAAGCGCACGCGCAGCTCGTCGATCAGGCCGGTGACCAGCGAGATCGGCTTGACCGAATGCAGCGAGCCGGTGTTCTTGCCTCGGCCACGTGGGGTTCGGATGGCTTCATAAATGAATGCCTCTGTGGTCACGATGTTCCTTCCTGTGCACGGCTGCGCCGCGTGCGAGCGGTTCGTCTTCGGATCCAGCGTGGTCGGGCGCCGGTCACGGCACCGACCCGAGGCAGACACCCCGATAGACGCAATAGTAGAACGTGTTCCAAAATGGGGTCTAGGACCGAACCGAGCGAGGTCCGTGACCGATGCGATCAGCCCAGGCCGGCGTCACGTGCCAGCACGATGGCGGACGACCGGTCCGCCGCGCCGAGCTTGGCCAGGATGTTCGAGGTGTGGTTCCGTACCGTCTTCGGGCTCAGCACCAGGCGGCGGGAGATGGTGGCGTTGTCGTGACCGGCAGCGATGAGGTCGAGGATCTCCCGTTCCCGCACCGTGAGCGACGGGAACACCGCCGAGGGCAGGCTCACCGAGGCCGCCATGAAACCCATCGCCCGCTGCGCGACGGCGGCGCCGAGGATCAGCTCGCCGTTGGCCACCGCCCGCACCGCCCGCTCCACCTCCTCCGGACCCGCACCCTTGACCAGGTAACCCCGCGCCCCCGCGCGCACCGACGCGACAAGCGAGTCGTCGTCCTCGTGCATGGTCACCATCAGCACCAGCAGGTCCGGCAGTCGCGCCACCAGTTCCTTGGTCGCCTCCACCCCGGAGCCGTCCCCGAGTTCGATGTCCATCAGCACGACGTCCACCTCGTCGGTCACCGCCCGCAGCGCCTCGGCCGCCGAGCTGGCCTCGACCACGACCTCGATGCCGTCGAGGGTCGACAGCAGCGCGACCATGCCGAGCCGGAACACTGGGTGGTCGTCGACGACGGCGACGCGGATGACTGTCATGACGGCGCCAACGGTAACCGGGCGACGATCCGCGTTCCGTGCGGTGGCGTCGAATCGATCACCAGGGTGCCGCCGAGTTCGCGGGCCCGCTCGCGCATCGTCCGGGTGCCGACGCCGGGAGCCCGCACCGCGTCGAACCCGGCGCCCGCGTCCAGCACCGTCACGATCAGCTGCCGGTCCGTCGAATCGGCTGTCGTACACAGCGCCTCGACCCGACAGCGGTCCGCACCGCTGTGCCTGCGCGCATTGGACACCGCCTCCACCACGATCCCGTAGGCGGCGACGCTCGCGTCCGCGTCCACGCCCACCGGGACGTGGGCTTGCACCTCGACGGCGAATCCGCCGCGGGAGTGCTGGGCGGCCAGCTCGTGCAACGCGGCGGCCAGGCCCAGTTCGTCGAGGATGGGCGGAAACAGGCTGCGCGACAAGGACCGGACGCCGTCCACCTGGTGATCGAGTTGCTCCTGCAGCGACTCCAGCAGGCGACCGGCCGCCCCCGGGTCGCTGGCGAGCAGGTTTCGTACCCCCTGAAGGCCCAACCGGATCCCCGCGAGCGACGGCCCGAGTCCGTCGTGCAGTTCGCGCCTGATAACCCGCCGCTCCTCGAGCCGTACCGAGGACAGCCGCGCCCTCGCGGCGTCGAGATCCCGCGATGCCTGCACCAGCACCAGCCCGGCGGCGACCACCGAGGACAGCTCCTGCAACGACTTCCGGGCCCGCGCATCCAGTGACTCGCCCGGTGGCGCGGTGGCGGTCAGCCCGCCGACGGTAGCGCCGCGGTGGATCAGATCGACCTCGACGGCCGGACCGGTCGGGTCTCCGTGGCGCGCAATCGTCTCCGCGTCGCCGTCCCGCCACACCGTCACCGACTCGAGCCGCAGCGCCGCCGCGACACCGCCCGCCAGTTCCGAGACCAACTCGTCGGGGTCCGCGGACGCGAACCGGGTGCCGAGGCTGCGGACGGCCCGGGCCGGGTCCAGCCCGTCGCCGTACACCAGGTCGTGCACCCGGCGCTGCAGCCACAGCCGCGCAGGCTGCACCGCCACCGCGACCGCGCCCGCGGCGACCGCCTGGGCGACCACCGAGTCCGCGGTCGGGACCAGCCGGGCCAGGGCGGTGGCGACCGCCACGTACAGCGCGATCAGCACGACCGTCAGGGTGCCCGCGAGCACGGCCCGACTGACCGCCAGATCGAGCCCCCACATCCGTTGCCGCAGTATCGAAACCAGCATCGCGGCCGGGTAGAAGGTCTGCACCACCAGGTGGGTCAGCGGTGTCAGCACCCACAACCAGGGCCACGACGAGGGCAGCGCGAGCGGCACGAAGGACAGCGCCATCATCGCGGTGCCCAGACACAGCCAGCCGAGCCCGACCCGCTCGGCCACCGGCCCGCGTCGCCATCGACGGGCGACGTCGGCCGCGGCGGCGAGCCCGACCGTCACGACCGGGGCCACCAGCGCGACCGGCGCGGTCTCGGCGTAGGTGCGGGCCACGAAGAACCAGACCGTCGTCGCGACGCCGAGCGTCAGCCCCATCTCGGCGACCGTGTCGAGCCGGTGGTCACGAATCAGCCAGGGCACGACCAGGAAGAGCGCGAGGGTGCCCGGGATCCAGGCGGTGTTCTGCAGGGGGTCGATCGCGGCGACCGCGGGCAGTCCCGGACGGACGGCCGCCAGTTGAGTCCAGGCGTAGCTGAACGCGGCGAGACCGAGCCCGATCGCGGTGAGGCCCAGGATGATCGGAACCGGATGTGCGCGACGGGACAGCACCACCCCTCCGACGGTGCCGTAGACGCCCGCGCCCACCAGGTCCACGAGAAAGAACAGTTGGTTCGCGTCGAGGGCGGGACTCGCGCCGAGGAACGCGACCAGCGCCAGCACCGCCAGCAGCCATGCGGTGAGCGCGAGCACCGCGGCGGGTACGGGCCATCCACCGGCGCCCGCCACCACCTCGGATCGCTCGCTCACGCGCTCCCCTTCCCGTCTCTCCGGATCCGCATTCTCCGTCAGCGACGGTCGGCGCGCCCCGAGAACCACAGCCCGAGTGCGCAGACGAGCACCCAGACCGGGCCTGTGAAGCCCGCCATGTACTGGAGCGGGGAGATCCCGAACAGGGCGGTCACCGCACCGAGGACCGCGCTGGTCCACCCGATCCAGCGAGGCAGGGCATCGTGCCGGAGCGCGGCGACAGCCGCGGCCAACGCGCTGACCCCTGCCCCCGCCCACAGCCACGGAATGGTGCCCATCCAGTGCGCCCCGACCACCGCGAACTCCGGCACCAGCTGTTCCCGCTCGGACAGTCCGAAGACCAGCTCGGTGGTCAGGCCGGTCCCGATCAGGCAGGCCGCCGCGGTGAGCAGCAACCCGCCGGCCGCGACCGAGGGCAGCAAGCTGCCCAGGTCCACCCGCGCCGCGATCCGCCGCTGTAGACCGGCGGCGAACACCAGCAGGGCGAGCGCGGCGACCGCGAAGGCGACGTGCTCGACGAGGATCGACGTCCGCTGGTCGGCGAGCCGCGCCGTCATCGCGACGGCATTGCCGGCGATGCCCTCCTCCGAGGTGACGGAGATCCGGGTACTCGCCTGCGTCCCGACGATCCCGCCGAGCCCGGCGAGGACGCCGATCAGCGTCCACCCCGACCGTTGCCGGGTGCCGGCCGGGACGTCCGGCGACGCCTGGAGCTCGCTGGCTGTGCTCATCTGCCCACCTCCTGCTCTGCCCCGCGGCGGTCGCGGCGCATTCGACTGCAGATCACGGTGCTGCACCCGGTGTCCCGGCCACCAGGGTCACCTGACCCGAGTGGCCGGGAATTCTCGGGCGACGGCGACGGATCGGATAAAGCGGACCGAATTGCGCGACAGTCTGGAACCGCCCCGGGTGGCGGTGTTCAATTGGCTGGGTACGACTCCGGGCACCACGACGCGGGCGGCGGATCCCCCGATCCCCAACGCCCCTGGGAGTTCTCATGGCGACGTTCTCGACACCCCAGCAGCTCGACCTGCTCCGTGAGCTCGAACCAACGGTGGAGGCGAATCTCAACCGGCACCTGTCCATGGCCAAGAACTGGAATCCGCACGACTACGTGCCGTGGGACGAGGGCCGGAACTTCGCCGCGATGGGCGGCGAGGACTGGGAACCCGACCAGTCCAGGCTCTCGGAGGTCGCGAAGGCCGCGATGGTCACGAACCTGCTCACCGAGGACAACCTGCCCTCCTACCACCGTGAGATCGCGGCCAGCTTCTCCCGCGACGGGGCGTGGGGCACGTGGGTGAACCGGTGGACTGCCGAGGAGAACCGGCACGGGATCGTCCTTCGCGACTACCTGACGGTGACCCGCGCGGTCGACCCCGTTCAACTCGAACAGTTCCGCGTCGAGCACATGACCAACGGCCTGGTCTCACCGATGGAGGGATCGTTCCTGCACTCCGTCGCGTACGTGACCTTCCAGGAGCTGGCGACCCGGCTCTCGCACCGCAACACCGGCAGGGCCTGCGCGGACGCCGTCGCGGAGCGGATGCTCGACCGCGTCGCAGCCGACGAGAACCTGCACATGGTGTTCTACCGGAACCTCGCCGGTGCCGCGCTCGACCTCGCCCCCGACTCGGCGATGGAAGCGCTCACCGAGGTGGTCACCCGTTTCCAGATGCCCGGCCTGACGATGCCCGGTTTCCGGCGCAACGCGGTGCTGCTCGCCAAGCACGGCATCTACGACCTGCGTCAACACCTCGACGAGGTGCTGCTTCCCGTGCTGCGCATGTGGAAGGTGTTCGAACGCACCGACTTCACCGGCGAGGGTGAACGCGCCCGCGATCGGCTCGGCGATTACCTCGAGACACTGCAGCAGTCGGCGACCCGGTTCGAGGAGTCCCGCGAGCGGATGCTCGCCCGAGAGGCGGCGCGCGCCTGACAGGTCGCTCCGAAAATGTGGAATTGATTCTGGCCGATGGCCCGCGCGCTCGCAGCACTCGCCCTATCGTATGCGTGACACTCTGTAACGACGAAGGGGTCGGCATGCGAACGGGCGAATCCACGGTGTGGCACTGGGACACCAGCCTTCGGGCTCACCTGGTCTCGGGTTTCGCGCGGACGGTGGTCAAGCCGCTGTTCACGATCTGGCCGACCACGGACCGCGGGATCCTGGCGCTGGGCCGGCTGGAGACCTACCTCGACCGACTGCCCGCGCCGCCGAACACCACCGTCGAGCCACTGCTGCTCGGCGGGGTGCGCTGCGAGCGGGTCACCCATCGTCGACGCGCGACCGACAACCTGGACGGCGCGACCATCCTCTATCTGCACGGCGGGGGCTTCGTCTTCTGCGGTCTGGGCACGCACCGCGCGGCGTGCGGACTGCTCGCCGAGCGGGCCGGGGTTCCGGTCGTCTCGGTCGACTACCGCCAGCTCCCGTACGGGGGCGTCGGGACGTCGATCACCGACGCGATGTCCGCGTACCGGGCGCTGCTGGACTCCTGCGAGGATCCGTCGAAGATCATCGTCGCGGGCGACTCCGCGGGCGGCTACCTGGCGATGAAGGTCGCCGAGATCGCGGCGCTGCAGGGCCTGCCCACACCGGCCGCCGTGATCGGGTACTCGCCGCTGCTGAACCTGCACCTGGGACGGCACGACCCGAACTTCATGCGCAAGGACGCGTACCTGCCGATGAACAAGGTGCACAAGCTGGAGAACCGGTGGCTCGGCGGCCCGGACGCCATCATCGGCGCGGAGTCCCCGGTCGACGCCGACCCGGCCCTGTTCCCACCGGTCTTCCTCGTCTCCGCCGAGCACGAGCTGATGCGCCCCGACGTCGAGATCCTCACCGAGCGTTTCGAGCGAGCCGGACGTCCCGTCGAGACGCACCTGTGGAGCGGGCAGATCCACGCGTTCCCGGTGCTCGGATCCGTCCTGCCGGAGAGCGAGAAGATCGTCGAGCTCAGCGTGGACTTCGTCCGGCGCAACGTCGGCGCACGGCTGGAGAAGTCCGCCTGACGAGGCGGACCCGCATCGTCATCCCCGCGGCGCGAGCCTGACGTTCGGCAGGTCCGGCGCGGGAATCGTCTGCTGCCATTCGGCGGGGAACGGACCGTAACGGCCGGTCTGCGGCGAGCTCTGGTCCCGCCGTTCGCGCTGCCAGTCCTCGCGGTACCCCACGATCTCGTCGTGGCTGCGTCCGATGAAGTTCCACCACATCACGATCTGCTCACCGAGCGGCTCGCCGCCGAGCAACAGGATCCTGGCGGATCCGTCCGGCGAGGCAGCGATGTCCACGCCGCTCGCGCCGAGCGGAAGGTAGACCAGCTGACCGGATTTCGCCTCCGCACCGCCGACGGACACCATCCCGGTATCGACCATCACGCCGTGCTCGTAGTCCGCGGCCAACGGGACCGAGAGGGTCTGCCCCGGCCGCAGCGTGATCTCCGCGCCGAGCAGTCTGGTGAAGGTGCGCACCGGCGACGACTGCCCGAACAGGCTGCCGAGGAACACCAGCACCTGAGCGCCCTCGATGTCGAGGAGCGGCGGCTCGAAGTGCTCGAAGGCGGGCTCCGTGAAGCGGTGTGCGTTTGGCAGGGCAACCCAGAGCTGGACGCCGTGCAGGACAGTGGTGTCGGCCGTCGAGAACTCGGAGTGCGCGATCCCCGAGCCCGCCGTCATCAAGTTGATCTCTCGCGGGCGCACGATCGCGTGGGCACCGGTGGTGTCCCGGTGCTCGATCTCGCCGCGGAACACCCAGGACACAGTCTGCAGACCCGTGTGTGGGTGCCCGGCGACGCGCATGCCTCCGCTGTCGGCGACGTTGTCCGGGCCGTAGTGGTCGAGGAAGCACCAGGCCCCGATCAACGACTGCCCGCGCTGGGGCAGCGATCGCCGCACCGTCATCGCACGAGGACCGCCGAGTGGCACCTCGCGGTAGTCCAGCACCCTGGGGCGGTGGCCGTCGCGGCCGGCGCAGACGACCTCGTCGGGGTTGGGGTCGAGATTGCTCATGGGTACTCGATTCTCGGGTCCGGTTGCCAGACACCGACGACGGCATCCCGGTTCGAACGTATCCCGCGCCGAACCGGCGCGCACGGTTACCGGCGCTGCGGCATAGTGGCCCCATGACGGACGAACGAAGCTCTACCGCGCAGTCCCCCACCGTTCGCGATGCCGCAGATCGCTACGAGATCCGGCTCGGCGACGAACTCGCCGGCTTCACCGAGTACCTCGACCAGGGCGGTCAGCGAATCTTCTTCCACACCGAGATCGACGACCGGTTCGCCGGCCAGGGCCTGGCCGGCATCCTGGTGCACGAGGCGCTCACCGCCACCGTCGCGGCCGGCAAGCGGATCGTCCCGATCTGTCCCTACGTGGCGAAGTACCTCGGCAAGCACGACGACTTCGCCGCCTGCGTCGACCCGGTCACCCCGGCGGCGCTGGAGGCGGTGCGGTCGGCCCGCCAGTGACCGCCCACAAGCGGATTCCGATCGACAAGCAGTCGCCGTCGATCTACCGGGCGATGACGGCGGTGGCGGTCGAGGTGGGCGCGCAGGCCGTCGACGCCGGGCTGGACCGCTCGATCATCGAGCTGGTCAATATCCGTGTCTCGCAACTGAACCGGTGCGCCTTCTGCCTCGACCTGCACACCCGGCGCGCCCTGACCGGCGGCGAGTCGACGCGTCGGCTCGCCGTGTTGCCGGCATGGCGTGAGGTCACCGTCTTCGGCGACCGCGAGCGCGCGGCGCTGGAACTGGCCGAGTCGGTCACGCTGTCGACGCAGGACCACCTCGACGATCGCACGTACGCCGCGGTCCGCTCCCACCTGACCGACGACCAGGTCTCGGTGCTGACCTGGGCGGCCATCGCGATCAACGCGTTCAACCGGGTTTCGATCGCCAGCCTGCACCAGATCCGGCCGTCGCCGAAGCCGAACCAGGTCGGTCCCGGCTAGCCGTCGATCCGCTTGGCGCCCAGCTCGGTCGCGAGCAGTTCGATCGCCATCTCCTCCGGGTCCCGGCGAATGGACGGGTCGGACGGTTGCGCCGCCTGCGCCATCATCTCCTCCTCGTCCTCCGCGGTGACCGATTCCGGAGCGGCCGGCTCGACCGGGGGCGGCGGACCCGGATCGTCCGGGTAGTCCGGGTAGTCCGGCGGCGGGATGTCGTCGACGGGCGGTCCCGGTGTCGGCTCGGGCCGCGCCTGCGTCTCCGGCACCGGCGGCACCGCCTGCTGGGTGGCCTGACCCTGACTCGGTCGCGAGAACCGCGGCCCACCAGTCGATTTCGGCTGCTGGCGAGGAGCCTGCGGCCGGGACTGCTCGACCGGTTCGGCGGTGCCGACCTCGCAGTCGATCGCCCAGTCCACCCCGAATACCTCGCGCAGCGCGTCGCGGATCACCTCGGCGTTGCGCGGTTCCACCAGTCGCTTGGCCAGCGGGGCCGAGGCGTGAACGAGGACCAGGCGATCGCTCTCCACCGCGCGGACGGTGGCACCGGACAGCATGACCTCCACCGTGCGGCTGCGCTCACGAACCTTCGCGCGCACCTCGGACCACACCGCTCGAACGGCCGCGGCATCCGGCTGGCCGGCGGTCGCCGCGGGCACGGCTTCGGGCTCGGGCTCGGACTCGGGCTCGGGCGTTGCACTGTATTCCGGCACCGGCGGGGCGGGCTCCGGTTCCGGGGCCACACCCACGGGCTCGGGCCGAACGAACTCCGCCGCAACGGGTTCCGGCACCGCCGTCGGCTCGGGCGCGATCGCGGGTTCGGGCGTGCTCGCGGGCTCGGGCACGACGGCCTCGACCGCGGGCGGTGCCTGCA
Source organism: Rhodococcus sp. NPDC059234 (assembly GCF_042754225.1). Taxonomy (NCBI): domain Bacteria; kingdom Bacillati; phylum Actinomycetota; class Actinomycetes; order Mycobacteriales; family Nocardiaceae; genus Rhodococcus; species Rhodococcus sp. NPDC059234. The sequence continues at coordinate 3,852 of NZ_JBHZAH010000019.1, read as the reverse complement.
CCGGTTCCGCCGCAACGGGTTCCGGCGCGACGGGTTCCGGCGCAACGTGTTCCGGTGCGAGGGGCTCCTCCGCGACGGGTTCCGGCGCCATCGACTCCGGCGGCGCGACAGGCTCCACGGCGACAGGCTCGGCCGCGACGACGGGCTCCGGCGGCGTTGCCACCGGCTCCGGGCTCGCGGGCGCCTGGCTCGCCTGCTGCGCGGCTGCCGCCGCGCGTTGCGAGGGTCGCTGGTACATCGGCGCGGGGCCGGCATCGGCCGCCACGACGGAGCGCTGCGCCGGCTCGGCGGGCGGGGCCGACCGAGGCGCGGTCGCCCGTTCGGCCAGCGGCTGGCCGGTGTCCGCCTGGCGTTCGAGCCGTTCGAGCCGTTGCAGCACAGCCGATTCCGCATCCGTCGCCGACGGCAGCAACATCCGCGCGCAGATGACCTCGAGCAGCAATCGCGGTGCGGTCGCGCCGCGCATCTCGCCGAGCCCCGCGTGCAGCAGCTCCGCGTACCGGGCCAGCGTCGCCGGGCCGATCCGCTCCGACTCCTCCCGCATCCGTTCGAGCACGTCGCCCGGCGCGTCGACCAGGCCGCGTTCGCCCGCGTCCGGCACCGCCCGCATCAGGATCAGGTCGCGGATGCGCTCGAGCAGGTCCACCGCGAACCGGCGCGGGTCGTGGCCCGCGTCCATCACCTTGTCCACCGTGCCGAACAGCGCGGCGCCGTCCGCGGCCGCGAGGGCGTCCACGGCGTCGTCGATGAGGGCCACATCGGTGACCCCGAGCAACGCGAGCGCCCGGGCGTAGGTCACGCCCTCGGGCCCGGCGCCGGCCAGCAGCTGGTCCAGCACGCTGAGCGAGTCGCGCGGCGAGCCGCCGCCCGCGCGGATGACCAGCGGGTACACCGCGGGCTCGACCGTCACGCTCTCCTGGGCGCAGATCTTCTCCAGCAGCCCGCGCATGGTGTTGGGCGCCAGCAGCCGGAACGGGTAGTGGTGGGTGCGCGAGCGGATGGTCGGCAGCACCTTCTCCGGCTCGGTGGTCGCGAACACGAAGATGAGGTGCTCCGGCGGCTCCTCCACGATCTTGAGCAGGGCGTTGAAGCCCTGCGTGGTGACCATGTGCGCCTCGTCCACGATGAAGATTCGGTAGCGGGACTCTGCGGGCGCGTAGAAGGCACGGTCCCGCAGCTCGCGGGTGTCGTCGACGCCGCCGTGGCTGGCCGCGTCCAGTTCGATCACGTCGAGGTTGCCCGGACCGCCGGGGCCGAGCGCGACGCAGGAGTTGCAGACCCCGCACGGCGTGGACGTCGGACCTTCGACGCAGTTGAGCGAGCGGGCGAGGATGCGGGCGGACGACGTCTTGCCACATCCGCGCGGACCCGAGAACAGGTACGCGTGGTTGATGCGTCCGGCGTCGAGTGCCGTGCTCAGGGGCTCGGTGACGTGCTCCTGCCCCACCACTTCAGCGAAGGTCGCCGGTCGATACTTCCGGTAGAGGGCCACGCGGTGAGGGTACCGGCGAACCCCGACACCTCGCCGACAGACCCGGACCGCCGTGTGCCCCACATCACACCCTGTGATCGCGTGGGCGACGATGACCTCGGACACGCGCGACGGTCTCCACTCCAGGACACCCCGAATCGACAAGAGGAGCGAGACCCATGCGCATCGTGATCAGTGAGTTCATCAGCGTGGACGGCGTCGTGCAGGCCCCCGGTGGACCCGACGAGGACACCGCCGGCGGCTTCGCCCACGGCGGCTGGTCCCATCCGTTCTTCGATCCCGAGGTGGTCGGTGGGGCCTTCGAGGACGCGCTCTCCAAGGCGGAAGCGCTGCTGTTCGGGCGTCGCACGTGGCAGACGATGGCCGCGGCCTGGCCCGAGCGCGCGGGCGACCCGTTCGCCGACCGAATGAACGCCATCCCGAAGTACGTCGTGTCCGAGACTCTCGGCGAGGACGAGCTGACCTGGGACAACACCACGCGCGTCCCGGGCGGCGACGCCGTCGCCGGGATCCGGGAGCTCCGCGCGACCGACGGCGGCGACCTGCTCGTGATGGGCAGCCCGACGCTCGTGCGCACCCTGCTCAGCGAGGGCCTGGTCGACGAACTCCGCCTGATGGTCATGCCGGTGCTCCTCGGCGGCGGCAAGACGATCTTCCCCGCGGACGGCGGGCTGCACACCCTCGAACTGGTCTCCACGGCCATCAGCGGCACCGGCGTGCACGTGTGCACCTACCGTCCGGTGGCCGCGGAGTAGGCCGCCCCGCTCGGCCGATCGCCGCCCCGGAACGGCTCCCCGGCGGCGATCGGCCCTGCACTCGGGACGAATCGGGCACGGTGAGGATCGCGAAACACAGCCGCAACACGCCTGCAGTGCCGAGGAAACCCCGAACCGCCATCGTCAATCCCCGGCGCGGCCGATCCGCGCGTGAGGAGAGTTGACGTGCATTCGATCGACACCGGAGACACCGCCTGGCTGCTGGTGAGCACCGCGCTGGTCCTGCTGATGACGCCCGGCCTCGCCCTGTTCTACGGCGGCATGGTGCGCTCGAAGGGCGTGCTCAACATGATCATGATGAGTTTCGTCGCGATCGCACTGGTCACGGTGGTGTGGCTGGTCGCCGGGTACAGCCTCGCCTTCGGCGACGACCTCGGCGGCGGCCTGCTCGGCGGCCTCGAACACCTCGGCATGGCCGGCATCGATCCGGACACCGTGCACGGGACGGTCCCGGAGTTCCTGTTCGCGACCTTCCAGCTCACGTTCGCGATCCTCACAGCCGCCTTGATCAGCGGTGCGATCGCGGACCGCGCCAAGTTCTCGGCGTGGATGGTGTTCGTCCCGGTGTGGACGCTGGTCGTCTACGTCCCGGTCGCGCACTGGGTGTGGGGGCCGGACGGATGGATCGCCAAGCTCGGCGCCCTCGACTACGCGGGCGGACTGGTCGTGGAGATCGTCTCGGGCGCCTCCGGCCTCGCCCTGGCCCTCGTCCTCGGCCCGCGGATCGGCTTCCGGTCCGAGCCGATGCGCCCGCACAACCTGCCGTTCGTGCTGCTCGGCGTGGGGCTGCTGTGGTTCGGCTGGTTCGGTTTCAACGCGGGCTCCGCACTGTCCGCGAACGGCACCGCGGCCGCGGTGTTCCTCAACACCCTCGTCGCCGGCTGCACCGGCATGCTCGGCTGGGTGCTGGTCGAGTCCCGCCGCGACGGACACCCCACCACGTTCGGCGCCGCCTCCGGCGTGGTCGCCGGCCTGGTCGCCATCACCCCGTCCTGCGGCTGGGTGACCGTCCTCGGCGCCGCGGTCGTCGGCACGGTGGCCGGCGTCGTCTGCTCCTTCGCCGTCGGCTGGAAGTTCCGCTTCGGCTACGACGACTCCCTCGACGTGGTGGGCGTCCACCTGGTCGGCGGCATCGTCGGTACCGTGCTCATCGGCCTGCTCGCCGCCAAGGTGATGACGAACGGGGCGGCGGGGCTGCTGTTCGGCGGCGGGCTGGCACAGCTCGGCAAGCAGGTCCTCGCGGTCGCGGTGGTGGGGCTCTACGCGTTCGGTGTCACCTACGGCCTCGGCAAACTCCTCGACCGCTACCTCGGCTTCCGGGTGACGGCCGAGGAGGAGATCACCGGCGTCGACCTGGCCCTGCACGCCGAGTCCGCCTACGAGCACGCCGTCCTCGCGCACGGCGGACCGACCGCGGGACTACTCGGGCATCACCCGGGCCTGTTCCCGCCCCGGTCCGAGGAACGCCACCACACCGACGAGGAAGAGGACCCGACCGCCGGCGCACGGGACTAGCGCGCGCGAGAAGGCATGCGGGAGGGCTGGACCGACGCGGACACCGAGTGGGTGCAAGCGGTGCCGGGC
>NZ_JBHZAH010000018.1:0-59596 GCF_042754225.1 Rhodococcus sp. NPDC059234 | reverse complement strand
CCATCATTCGGTCAGACCGAATGATGGTTCCCATCAACCGTTTCGGGGGTGGGCGTCAGTCGAAAGCGGGCGCGCGCCGCAGCCGGCCGGTACCGGGCACCGAGGCCCACACCGCGAGCGCGAGGATGCCGTCCACGATCAGTGCGAGCACGGCGACCAGGACCGCGCCCACGACCACCCGGGTGTAGTCGCGCAGGGCGAGTCCGTCGAAGATGTACCGGCCGAGGCCGCCGAGGTTGACGTAGGCGGCGATCGTCGCGGTCGCGATGATCTGCAGCGTCGCGTTGCGGAGCCCCCCGACGATCAGCGGCAGGGCGTTGGGCACCTCGACCCGCGCGAGCACCTGCCGCTCGGTCATCCCCATCGCCCGGGCCGCGTCCACCACGACGGGTTCCACGTTCGCCACGCCGGCATAGGTGCCCGCCAGGATCGGCGGGACGCCGAGCAGGACCAGCGCGAGGATCGGTGGGACGAGCCCGAGTCCGAGCAGCAGCACGAGGAAGGTCAGCACGCCCAGGGTCGGCAGCGACCGCAGCGAGTTGACCAGCCCGACGAGCACCGCCTCACCGCGCCGGACGTGGCCGATCAGCAGGCCGAGCGGGATCGCGACGGCGGCCGAGACGACGAGCGCGAGCAGGCTGTACCAGAGGTGCTCGACGATGCGCGCGCCGATGCCCGTCGGACCGGACCAGTTCGCCGGGTCGGCGATGTACTCGAACGCGGAAACGAAGATGTTCATGCCGGCCCCTCGGCGTCGCGCAGTACGTTGACCGGGTCGGTGGCCCTGCGGCCCTTGGCCGTTCGGGTCCACGGTGTCAAGACGCGGCCCACCACGTACAGCAGCGCGTCGAACACCAACGCCAGGAACACGATTGCGATGATGCCGGCCATGATCTGATCGGGGTAGTCGCGCTGGTATCCCTTGGTGAACAGTTCGCCGAGCCCCCCGATGCCGATCACCGAGCCGACCGAGACCAGCGAGATGTTCGTGACCGCCACCACCCGGATGTTGGAGATCAGCACCGGAATCGCCAGCGGTAGTTCGACGGTCAGCGCTCGCCGCAACGGGGTGTAGCCCATCGCGGTCGCCGAGTCGATCACGTCGGCCGGTACCGAGTCGAGAGCCTCGGGCACCGCCCGGACCAGCAGCGCGGTCGAGTAGATCGCGAGCGCGATCACCACGTTCAGCGGGTCGAGGATGCTCAGGCCGAAGACGGTTGGGACGGTGACGAACAGGGCCAGCGACGGGATGGTGAACGCTACCGAGGCGATGGTCGTCGTCGTCTTGCGCAGCCACGGGACGTTGCGGATGGCCGTGCCGACCGGCACGGCCAGGACGAGACCGATCAGCAGCGGTACCAGCGCGAGGTACAGGTGCGTCTTGGTGAGGTCGACGACATAGGAGAAGTTGTCGATCAGCCAGCGCATCAGCCGACCGTTTCGCCGTCGAAGAAGTGTCTGCCCCGTTCCCGGTCCTCGGCCTGACGCTGCTCGGCCAGCTTGCGGATGACCTCCGAGCCGTGGATGCCGCCGACCACAGTGCCCGAGTCGTCCACGGCGACACCGATTCCCGAAGGAGAGGAGATCGCCGCGTCCAAGGCCTGACGCAGGTCGCCGCCCCGGGCGAACAGCGAACCGCCGGCCGCGGTGCTGTCGAAGAGCGAGTTGCCCGCGCGGATACCTTCGACACCGGTGACGTCGATCCAGCCCAGCGGGGCGCCGACGTCGGTGACCACGAGTACCCACTCGCCCTGGTCGAGTCGAAGCGCGGGGAGTTCGGCCTCGGTGGCGGTGCGGATCTCGTGCAGCGGCACCTGGTCGGCGGCGCGGAACGACAGTCCGCGATAACCCCGGTCGCGGCCGACGAAGGCCGCCACGAAGTCCGTTGCCGGGGAGGCGAGCACCGTCTGGGGCGGCGCGTACTGCTGCAACCGGCCGTGCGGACCGAACACCGCGACCCGGTCGCCGAGCTTGACCGCCTCGTCGATGTCGTGGGTGACGAACACGATGGTCTTGCGCAGGTCCGCCTGCAATCGCCGCATCTCGGCCTGCAGGTCCTCGCGGACCACCGGGTCGACGGCACTGAACGGCTCGTCCATCAACAGGATCGGCGGGTCCGCGGCCAGGGCGCGGGCGACCCCCACGCGCTGCTGCTGCCCGCCGGACAGTTGCGCGGGATAACGCCCCGCGAGCGCTGGGTCGAGTCCCACCCGCTCGAGTACCTCGAGTGCGGCCCTGCGAGCGGCGCGGCGCGAATCGCCGCGCAGCACCGGGACGGTCGCGACGTTGTCGATCACCGTGCGGTGCGGGAGCAGTCCGGCGCCCTGGATGACGTAGCCGATGCCGAGACGCAGCTCGACGACGTCGGTGTTGGCGACGTCCCGGCCGTTCACCGTGACGGTGCCTGCGGTCGGGGTGATCATCCGGTTGATCATCCGCATGGAGGTGGTCTTGCCGCATCCGGACGGGCCGACGAACACGGTGAAGGATTCGGCGTCGATGGTCAGGTCGAGGCCGTCGACGGCGGTGGTGCCGTCCGGGTAGCGCTTGGTGACCGACTCGAAACTGATCACGGCCGCCCCTAGGAGACCGGCTTGTCGAGCCCCTGGGCGGTCACCCACTGGGAGGCGGCTGCGGCGGGCTCGGTCTTCGCGCTGCCGGACACCGAATCATTGAGTGCGACAAGTTGTTCGGTGGTGAGCTTGGCCGAGACGGCGTCCAGGACGGCCGTGAGCTTCTCGGACTTCTTGCTCGCCCGCAGTAGCGGCACCACGTTCTGGGCGGGGAAGTTGTTCTTCGGGTCGGCGAGGACGACGAAGTTGTTCGCCGCGATGGCGGGCGAGGTGGTGAAGATGTTCGCCGCGGTGACCTTTCCGTCGGCCAGTGCCCGCACGGTCGCCGGTCCACCGCCGTCGGCGATCGGCACGAAGTTTCCGGGGCTGACGTCCAGCCCGTAGTTCTCCTTCAGGCCGGGCAGGCCCACCGAGCGCTCCTGGAACTCGGCAGGCGCCCCGAACTTCACCTCCGCGGAGTGCGGGGCGAGGTCGGCGATGGAGGTCAGTTGCCACTGGTCGGCGGTGCCCCGGGTGACCACGACGGCGTCCTTGTCCTCTGCGGGTGCCGGGGTGGTGATCGCCAGGTCGGGGCCCAGGGCGGCGGTCAGCGTGGCATCCACGTCGGCGGCGGCGGTCGCGGTGGCGTCCTTGTCGAGGTACTGCAGCAGGTTGCCCGTGTAGTCGGGGATCACGTCGATCGAGCCGTCCTTGACCGCGGGCACGTAGGCCTCGCGGCTGCCGATGTTCAGCTTCGTGCTCACGTCGAAGCCGTTGGCCTTCAAGGCCTCCGCGTAGATGTTCGCGACCGTCTCGGACTCGGGGAAGTTGGCCGACCCCACGATGATCGCGTTGGGGTCGGAGCTGCCGCTGCCGCCGCTCGCCAGCGGGTCGGAGTTGCCGCAGGCCGCGACGGTGGTCAGCGCCAGGGCGGCCGCAACGACGGCGATCGAGAGGCGGGGGGAGAGCGGCATCGGCATCCTTCCATCGGTTCCGGCGTTAGCACCCGCCCATGTTCGGGACTGGTTGCTGCGGCGTCGTCAAGCCGGATCTCTCGGCCGCTCGAGATGGTGTTCGCGCTCAGTGTAACGATGGGTACGACATTTGCACGGTGACCGAAGGAGCGTGGCGCGCGATGAACTCACGACTGTGGGCCGGCGCGGTCGCCGTGGTCGCGGTACTGCTTTCGGGCTGTTCGTCGGGTGACTCGGGTCTCGACGGCCCGCCTCCGCTGCCCTCGATCACCGTCGGGTCGGGGCAGGCCGCGGAGAGCAGGGTGCTGGCCGAGATCTACGCGGGCGTGCTTCGGGGCACCGGATCCCCGGTCGACACCCGGCTCGGTCTGGCCGCGGGGGAGGACCTCACCGCACTCGACTCGGGCGCGGTGACGCTGGTGCCCGAGTACACGGGACGACTGCTCGAGCGACTGCATCCCGGTGCCACCGCGACGGAGTCGGACGCGGTGTTCGAGGAGCTGAACCGTTCGCTCCCGGCGGGTCTGTCGGTGTCCGACTACGGTATGGCGCAGGAACCGGGCAGCGGCGAGGCGGGCGAGGCGGGCAGTGCGGAGCCGGCGCAGAACGTGGTGCCGCTCATGCGCTCGGGCGTGCTGACCGCCGCTCAGGTGAAGGCGCTCAACGTTGTTGCGGGCGAGTTGACCTCGGCGGAGCTGGCGCAGATGGGGGATGCGGTGCGCAGCGGTGAGCGCACCGCGGACCAGGCCGCCGCGGACTGGCTCGGCGCGCGTTAGGCCCGAACCCCCGTCAGCGCCCTGCCGAGGAAGCCGCCGAGCTCACGCACCGCGGTGTCGGCCTCCCGCACGATCGACGCCTGCAGGTGCGCGACGTGCCACAGCGTCGGGTACTCGGTGTAGTCGACCGGAACGCCTGCCGCGCGCAGCTTTTCGACCAACGTCACCACCTGTGGGTAGAGCACCTCGGTGGTGCCGACGTGCACGATCGTCGGTGGCAGGCCCGACATGTCGCCGAGCAGCGGCGCGTAGCCGGGGTCGGCGGGGTCGCCGTCGCCGAGATACGCCCGCGCGGCGGCGAACGACCATGCGGTGTTCACCACCAGGTCCCGATCGAACGGTGCGTCCCGGGCCCCCGGATCCACCCAGGGTGCGATCAGCCCGAGTGCAGCCGCGCGCACGCCGTGCCGGTCGATCAGGGCGCGGGCGGCGGCCAGCGACAGCCCCCCGCCTGCCGAATCGCCGGCGATCGCAACCTGATCGGCGCGGTATCCGTGCTCGACGAGCAGTTCCAGGTAGGCGTCGATCGCATCGTCGAGCGCCGCCGGGTACGGGTTCTCCGGCGCCAACCGGTAGTCGAGCACGTAGACGGCGGCCTCGCTCGCGCCGGCCACGTGCGCGGCGAGCGACCGGTGGGTGGCGAGCGAACCGAGCGTGTACCCGCCACCGTGCAGGTAGAGCACCGCGGTGGGGCGTTCGGTGGCGCCGACCGTCACCCGTTCGACCCGGCGGCCGGCCAGGGTGGTCGGACGGACCACCGTGCCCGACGGCAGGGTCTGCAGCACCGAACCCGCGTCGAGCAGCCTTCGGGCCACCGGTGCGGGCATCGTCGAGTGCAGTGCGAGCCGGTAGAATGCGCCGAGGTTGGCGGCGACCAACGGCCGTGGAAGGTACGGCACGTCGGCTACTTCGCCGAGGACTTGGGCAGGACTCGCCCCGCCACGATCGCGACGATGCGCTGGTAGCTCGGGCCCACCAGGCGGACCCAGGCGTCGAGCGCCTTCGCGTCGAGACCGATGAGCACGCGCGGCTTGCTCTTGCGCACGCCGCCGACGATGGTCTTGGCCGCCTCCTCGGGTGTGGTCCGGGCGAGCTTCTTGTCGAAGAACTCGGCGAAGGTGGCCAGGTCCTCGCCGGGTCCGGCGGTCGCGTTGCGGGCGATCGCGGTCTTGATGCCGCCGGGGTGCACGCAGGTCACCTTCACCGGGTGCTTGGCGATGAGCATCTCCTCGCGCAGTGCCTCGGTGAAGCCGCGGACCGCGAACTTCGCGGAGTTGTACGCGGTCTGGCCGGGCATCGACAGCAGGCCGAACAGGCTCGAGATGTTGATCAGGTGACCGTCGCCGGAGGCGATGAGGTGCGGCAGGAAGGCCTTGGTGCCGTTGACGACTCCCCAGAAGTCGACGTCCATGACCCTTTCGAAGTCCTTGAACTCGGACTTCTCGAACTCGCCGTGGTACGCGATGCCCGCGTTGTTGTAGACCTGGTTGACCTTGCCGAAATGTGCTGCCACCGCTGCGGCGTACTCGAACACGGCCTCGCGCTGGGTGACGTCGAGGTGGTCGGACCGGACCTCCGCGCCGAGCGCGGTGACCTGGCGGACGGTCTCCGCGAGACCGGCGCTGTCCATGTCGGACAGGGCCAGCCGGGCGCCCCGCCCCGCGAGGTCGAGTGCGAGCGCGCGTCCGATGCCCGAGCCCGCGCCCGTGATGACCACTACCTTGCCGGTGAACTCGCTCATTCTGCTGCAACCTTCTCGTCGTCGATGTCGTGGGCGATCTCTGCGGCGATCTCGTCGCCGGCGACGGTCGGCAGGTCCTTCACGGCCACGCTGTCGTAGGCGGCGAGGTCGAACTTGCGCGTGATGTTACGGAACTCGAAGGTGAAGCCGGGCCACAGCGTGGTGTTGTTGCCGTGCTTGTCGAGGTACCAGCTGGCGCAGCCGCCGTTGTTCCAGACGCTGCTCGCGAGCTTGTCCTGCAGGTCCTTGTTGTACTCGTCCTGCGCCTCCTGCCGGACCTCGACGGTGCCGATGCCATGGCGTTCGATGGTCTCGATCGCGTCGACCACGTAGTTGAGCTGAGACTCGATCATGAACACCATCGAGCTGTGTCCGAGGCCGGTGTTCGGGCCGACGAGGAAGAACATGTTGGGGAAGTTCGCGATCGCCGAGCCCTTGTAGCCCTGCTGGCCGCTGGCCTCGAAAACCTCTGCCGCGGAACGGCCGTCGCGTCCGTAGATGCCGGCGAAGGTGGGGGAGTCGGTGACATGGAAGCCGGTGGCGACCACGATCGCGTCGACCTCGCGGGTCGTGCCGGTGCGGTCGACGATCCCGGTGGCGGTGACCTCCGCGATGCCGTCGGTGACCAGGTCGGTGCTCGGCTTGGTCAGCGCGGGGAAGTAGTTGTTCGAGATCAGCATGCGCTTGCAGCCGATCTGGAAGTTCGGCGTCACCTTCTTGCGCAGCACCGGATCCTTGATCTGGCGGCGCAGGTGCCGCTGGGCGGCGAACTGCAGCGGCTTCATGAACACCGGGGCCTTGGCCAGGCCGACCACCTGGGTCTCGCGCATCAGGTAGATGCCGAGGCGGGACAGGCGCTGGAATCCGGGCACGTACTTGAACGCGAGGTGCTCGAGGGTGGTGTACTCGCGGTCCGCGCGGGGCAGGATCCACGGCGCGGTGCGCTGGTACACGTCGAGCCGCGACACCTTCGAGGCGAGCTGCGGCACGATCTGGATCGCGGAGGCGCCGGTGCCGATCACCGCGACCCGCTTGCCGGTCAGATCGGCCTCGTGGTTCCAGCGCGAGGAGTGGAAGATCTCGCCCTCGAAACCCTCGATGCCCTTGATGTCCGGCAGCGACGGCTCGCACAGTGCGCCGATCGCGGACACCACGATCTTGGCGACGAACGGGCCCTGGGTGGTCTCGACGTCCCAGCGGGCGGTGGCCTGGTTCCAGTGCGCGGACAGCACGTCGCAGTTGAAGACGTGCTTGTCGAGCACGTTGTACTTGCGCGAGACCGACTCGATGTAGCGCTGGATCTCCGGCTGCGGCGAGAACGAGCGGGTCCAGTCGGGGTTGAGCGCGAACGAGTAGGAGTAGAGCTGCGAGGGCACGTCGCAGGCGGCCCCGGGGTACGTGTTGTCCCGCCAGGTGCCACCCACGTCCGAGCCTCGCTCGAGGACGAGGAAGTTGCGCTTGCCCGCCTGAACCAGCTTGATAGCGGCGCCCAAGCCGGCGAAGCCGCTGCCGATGATCAGTGTGTCGACCTCGCGCGGAGCGGCCTGGGGCTTCGCTGCAGTATCTGTAACTGGGAGACTCATGTACCGAAGAATATGGCCTTACTGATCCCCAGTCAATAGCTAATTGACTCGGATTCAGTAAGCTGACTGTCCATGGAGGTTGTCAAGCGCACCCGGATGAGCCCGGAGGAGCGCCGTGCCCAGTTGATCGACCTGGGTGCCCGGATGCTCGCCGAGCGGCCGCTCGAGCAGGTCTCGGTCGAGGAGATCGCGGACCAGGCCGGCGTCTCCCGGGGGCTGTTGTTCCACTACTTCACCTCCAAGCGGGACTTCCATCTGGCCATCGTGCGGCACGTCAGCGCCGAGATGCTCGAGCGCACCGCACCCGATCTCTCCCGCGAGCCCCTCGACATCTTGCATGCCGCGATCGAGTCCTACGTCGATTACGTCTCGGAGAACCGCAACAGCTACGTCTCCCTCCTGCGGGGCACCGCGAGCGGGGATCCGGAGATGCGCGAGGAGTTCGAGCGGACCCGCGCCACGATGGCCGATCGCATCGTCGCGCAGCTGCCCCGGATCGGCATCGCCGCGGACGCGCGGGTCACCCTCGGGGTGCGCGGTTGGATCGCCTTCGTCGAGGAGGCCACCATCAGCTGGCTGCGAGACCCGCAGATCACCCGCGAGGAACTGATCGACCTCATCGTCACCGCGCTGCCCGCGGTCGCGATGGGTGCGGCCTCGGCCGCCGCGCTGCTGGGCGGCGCGAACTAGCCACCGAGGCGCCCGGGTCATACCCAGGTATCAGAGCCGATCTGGCTCTGCGGAGGGACGCGGCCGGGGACCTGGTGTCCATAGCGTCGATCGCATGGACACCTTCCGATCGCAGGTCCGCCCCCTCCTGGAGCGCCAACGGCCGCTCATGGTGATGGTCGCCGCCATGGTGGCGCTGGCACTCGCCTCCGCCGTCGGCATGGTCGTCGACGACCGAACCTTGCTGGGGGTGTCGGTCTGGGTCAAACCGTTCAAGTTCGCGATCGCGTTCGCGCTCTACGGCGCGACCCTGGCGTGGCTACTGAACTTGCCGCACAAGGGAAGTCGCTGGACGCGGGTGCTGGCCGCCGCGTTCGCCGCGTTCGGTCTCGCCGACGTCGGTTTCATCGCGGTTCAGGCGGCACGCGGCACCTTCAGCCATTTCAACAGGTCCGACGACATCGTCAACTCGGTGGGACAGACGATCTTCATGTACGGCGTGCTGGGCCTGTTCGCGGCCAACCTGGTGATCGCGGTGATCCTGCTGCGTCAGCGGCTGGTCGATCGGCCGACGTCGCTGGCCGTCAAGGCCGGGCTCTGGCTGGCGCTGGCCGGGATGGCGGTCGCGTACCTGGTCGGGTTCCAGGGCAGTCAGTCCGCGCGCGACGCCAACGGCCGCATGGTCGAACTCGGTGCCCGTCACTCGGTCGGCGCAACCGACGACCGTCCCGGCATGCCGATCACCCACTGGAGCACCGTGGGAGGGGATCTGCGCATCCCGCACTTCGTCGGGCTGCACGCGCTGCAGGTCCTGTTGCTCGCCGCGGTGGTTCTGGCGGCGCTCGCGCCGCGCGTCCCGTGGCTTCGGGACGAGGCCGCGCGGGCGGCGGTGATGGGCGTGCTCGCCGGTGGCTACACGGGCCTGCTGGCACTGCTGACCTGGCAGGCGCTGCGCGGACAGCCGCTCACCGACCCCGACGCGCTCACCCTCGCGGCCGGCGGCGCTCTGCTCGCGGCCACCGTGCTCGGCGTCGTGGCCGTGCGTGAATTTCACCCCAGCCGGGGTACCGGTCGCGCACGGGCGGCGCAGCGGCTACAGGTGCCGTAAGAATCGCTCCGGCCCGTCGAGGAACGACCGCCAGTTCCGGACCAGGTCGAGTTCCGACCAGTCCGGGCGCTCGATGCCGTCGTCCGTCAGTTCCCAGATCTCGGCGCCGGGACAGGCCGCCAGCACGGGGGAGTGGGTCGCCATGATCACCTGCGATCCCTCGGCCGCCAGGTCCTTGATCACGCCGAGCAGCGCCAGACAGGACTGGAACGACAGCGCCGCCTCCGGCTCGTCGAGGATCCACAGCCCCACCCCGACCGGCCGCTCGGCGACGTAGTGCAGAAACGACTGGCCGTGGGAGAGCTCGTTGAGCCCCTGGTCGGTGTCCCGGACCCGGTCGGAGTCGGCCCGGTCGAAGAGCGAATGCATCGATTCGGCGCGCAGGAAGCAGCCGCCGTACGGCTTCGGTTGTACCCCGATGCAACTCAGATGTCGCGGCAGGTCGGTGTCCTCGGCGCTGTCGCCCGCCGACCACATGAGGTCCTGCGCACCGGTGAAGCCGGACTGCCAGGCCCCGGCGATCGCCTCGACGAGAGTGGACTTGCCGACCCCGTTCTCGCCGACGATCACCGTGACCGCGTGGGTGAAATCGAGCCCGTCCCTGCACAGTTCGCCGATCGCGGGCAGGTCGAGATACCACGAAGCCGGGTCGAATCCACTCCTGCGAGTGAATTCGACCCGGCTCAGTGGCAAGGCCGGCGCGGGCAAGTTACGCGATCGGCTTGAACGCCTCGTCGATGATCTCCTGCTGCTCGACCGCGTGCACCTTGCTCGAGCCCGAGGACGGGGCCGACATGGCGCGCCGCGAGATCCGCCTGATGCCGGCCAGCTTGTCCGGGATCAGCTCCGGCAGTGCCAGACCGAACAGCGGCCATGCGCCCTGGTTCGCGGGCTCTTCCTGAACCCAGCGGAACTCGGTCGCGTTCGGGTAGCGGTCGAGGGTCTCGCGCAGGCGACGGCTCGGCAGCGGGTAGAGCTGCTCGATCCGCACGATCGCGATGTCGTCGCGGTTGTCCTTCTGCTTGCGGGCCAGCAGCTCCCAGTACAGCTTGCCGCTGACCAGCAGGACGCGCTTGACCTTGTCGCGCTCGCCGCCGCCGGTCTCGTACGTCGGCTCCTCGAACACCGAGCGGAACTTGCCGGTGGTGAAGTCCTCGAGATCGCTGACCGCCGCCTTGTTGCGCAGCATCGACTTCGGGGTGAACACCACGAGCGGACGCCGGATGCCGTCGAGGTGATGGCGGCGCAGCAGGTGGAAGTACGACGCCGGGGTGGACGGCACCGCCACGGTCATCGAGCCCTCCGCGCACAGCTGCAGGAACCGCTCGATGCGGCCGGAGGTGTGGTCCGGACCCTGGCCCTCGTGACCGTGCGGCAGCAGCAGCACGACGTCGGAGAGCTGGCCCCACTTGGCCTCACCGGAGGAGATGAACTCGTCGATGATGGTCTGCGCGCCGTTGACGAAGTCGCCGAACTGCGCTTCCCACAGCACCAACGCGTCGGGGTTGCCCACCGAGTAGCCGTACTCGAAGCCCAGGCCCGCGTACTCGGTCAGCGCCGAGTCGTAGACCATGTACTTGCCGCCGTTGTCGGCATCGGCCGCGATCTGGGCGATCGGGTTGTACTCGTTGCCGTTCTTGCGGTCGATCAGCACCGAGTGCCGCTGCGTGAACGTGCCGCGCCGCGAGTCCTGGCCGGCCAGACGCACCAGCGCGCCCTGCTCGACCAGCGAGCCGAACGCGAGCAGCTCGGCGAACGCCCAGTCGATCTTGCCGTCGCGGGACATCTCGTGGCGCTTCTCGATGACCGGCTTCACGCGCGGGTGCACGGTGAAGCCCTCGGGCACGTTGACGAAGGCGTCGCCGATGCGGGCCAGCGTGTCCTTGTCGACCGAGGTCTGCAGGCGGGCCGGCGGGGTCTGGTCCAGCTCGACGGACTCGGACGGCTCCGGCTTGAACTTCTCGAGCTCACGGACCTCGTTGAACACCCGCTCCAGCTGGCCCTGGTAGTCACGCAGGGCGTCTTCCGCTTCCTTGAGCGAGATGTCGCCGCGGCCGATCAGGGCCTCGGTGTAGCTCTTGCGGACGCTGCGCTTGGTGTCGATCAGGTCGTACATCGCCGGCTGCGTCATCGACGGGTCGTCGCCCTCGTTGTGACCGCGACGGCGGTAGCAGATCATGTCGATGACGACGTCCTTGCCGAACTTCTCGCGGTAGTCCACCGCCAGCTGCGCGACCCAGACACAGGCCTCGGGGTCGTCGCCGTTGACGTGGAAGACCGGCGCCGCAATCATCTTCGCGACGTCGGTGCAGTACTCGGACGAGCGCGAGTGCTCCGGGGCGGTGGTGAAGCCGACCTGGTTGTTGACCACGATGTGCACGGTGCCGCCGGTGCGGTAGCCGCGCAGCAGCGACAGGTTCAGCGTCTCCGCCACGACACCCTGGCCGGCGAACGCCGCGTCACCGTGCAGCATCAGGGGCAGCACGGTGAACCCGTCCTGGCCCTTGTCGAGGATGTCCTGCTTGGCGCGGACCAGGCCCTCGAGCACCGGGTCGACCGCCTCGAGGTGCGAGGGGTTCGCGGTGAGCGAGACCTTGATGTCGTTGTCGCCGAACATCTGGAT
Source organism: Rhodococcus sp. NPDC059234 (assembly GCF_042754225.1). Classification (NCBI taxonomy): domain Bacteria; kingdom Bacillati; phylum Actinomycetota; class Actinomycetes; order Mycobacteriales; family Nocardiaceae; genus Rhodococcus; species Rhodococcus sp. NPDC059234. The sequence continues at coordinate 47,570 of NZ_JBHZAH010000018.1, read as the reverse complement.
GTAGTTGCCCTCGGCGCCGAGGTGGTACTTCACGTCGCCGGAGCCGTGCGCGGCCGCCGGGTTCATGTTGCCCTCGAACTCGGTGAAGATCTTCGAGTACGGCTTGCCGACGATGTTCGCGAGCACGTTGAGGCGGCCGCGGTGCGGCATGCCGATGACGACCTCGTCGAGGCCGTGCTCGGCGCTCTGGTCGATGACCGCGTCCATCATCGGGATGACGGACTCGGCGCCCTCGAGCGAGAACCGCTTCTGGCCGACGTACTTGGTCTGCAGGAAGGTCTCGAACGCCTCGGCGGCGTTGAGCTTGCTCAGGACGTACTTCTGCTGCGCGACCGTGGGCTTGACGTGCTTGGCCTCGACCCGGTCCTGGAGCCAGCGCATCTGCTCGGGATCGAGGATGTGGGTGTACTCGACGCCGATGTGCCGGCAGTACGCGTCGCGCAGGATCGACAGCACGTCCCGGAGCTTCATCCGGGCCTTGCCGTTGAACCCGCCGACGTTGAACTCGCGATCGAGGTCCCACAGCGTCAGGTCGTGCGTGGTGACGTCGAGGTCCGGGTGGCTGCGGAACTTGTCCTTGACGAACTGCAGCGGATCGGTGTCCGCCATCAGGTGGCCGCGGCTGCGGTAGGCCGCGATCAGCTCGAGCACCCGGGTGCTCTTGTCTACGGCGCCCTCCGGCACGTCCTTGCGCCAGCGGACCGGCTCGTACGGGATGTGCAGCGCGTGGAAGACCTCGTCGTAGAACTCGTCGCTGATCAGCAGGTTGTGGATCGTGCGCAGGAAGTCGCCGGACTCGGCGCCCTGAATGATCCGGTGGTCGTAGGTCGAGGTCAGGGTCATCAGCTTGCCGACGCCCATGTCCGCGATGCGCTCGTCGCTCGCGCCCTGGAACTCGGCCGGGTACTCCATCGCGCCCGCACCGATGATGGCGCCCTGGCCCTGCATCAGACGCGGCACCGAGTGCACGGTGCCGATGCCGCCGGGGTTGGTCAGCGAGATGGTGACGCCGGAGAAGTCCTCGGCGGTCAGCTTGCCGTCGCGGGCGCGGCGGACGATGTCCTCGTAGGCCGAGTAGAACTGCACGAAGTTCATCGACTCGGTGCCCTTGATGGCCGCGACGACCAGCGAGCGGCTGCCGTCCTTGCCGGGCAGGTCGATCGCCAGACCGAGGTTGGTCTGGGCGGGCGTGACCACGTTCGGCTTGCCGTCGATCTCGGCGAAGTGCCGGTTCATGTTCGGGAAGGCGTTGACGGCCCGCACGATCGCGTAGCCGAGCAGGTGGGTGAACGAGACCTTGCCGCCGCGGGTCCGCGCGAGGTGGTTGTTGATGACGATTCGGTTGTCGAACATCAACTTCGCGGGGATGGCGCGCACGCTGGTCGCGGTGGGGATCGCGAGAGACGCCGACATGTTCCGTGCGACGGCCGCGGCCGCGCCGCGCAGCACCTTGGACTCGTTCTCGGTCGGGGCCGGCGCGGCGGCAGCGGGCTTGGCGGCGGCAGGCTTGGCGGCGGCAGGCTTGGCTGCGGGAGCCGGCGCGGGCGCGGGTGCAGGCGCCGGAGTCGCGGCCGGAGCCGCGGCAGCGGGAGCTGCGGGCGCCGGCGTTGCAGGCTTCGCGGCCACCGGCGGGACGGGCGGTGCGGCTGCAGCGGGGGCAGCGGCGGTGCCGTTGGTGGGGGCGGTTGCGGTGGTCGACGCGGTGGCGGTCACGGGGATCTGCCCGTTCGTGCCATTCGCGTCCGGCTTGTAGTCGGTGAGGAACTCGTGCCAGCTCGCGTCTACGGATGTGGGATCATCCTGGAAGCGCTGGTACATCTCGTCGACAAGCCACTGGTTCTGTCCGAATTGTGACGTAGAACTGCTGCTCACGGCAGGTGTTCGCCTCGTTTCTCTCTTGGTCCCCGATCGGCGCTTGTACACCCGAGGCTAGACCCCCCCAGTGACCGACGTGCAGCGGGCGCGCATCGAGTGAGCTGCGTCACGCCGACCATTTCGCATCTCACTATTCGATGACAGCAGCGGCGGCCAAATTATTCCCTGACCGGCTCTGCGCTGCGGCCCACAGCCGGTCGTAGGGGCCGCCCGAATGGCGTAGTTCGGCGTGCGTTCCGCACTCGACGACGGTCCCCCCGTCGACCACCACCACGAGGTCGGATCGCGCGGCGGTCGCCAGCCGGTGCGCCACCACGACGGCGGTGCGGGTGCGGGTGAGCAGACGGCTCGCCTCGAGCACGGTGCGCTCGGTTGCCGGGTCGAGGGTCGCGGTGGCCTCGTCGAGCAGCAGCAGGTCCGGGTCGACCAGTTCGGCACGGGCCAGCGCGATGAGCTGTCGCTGCCCGGCGGACAGTCCCTGTCCGCGCTCGCCGATCGGTGCGAACATGCCGCCGCGCAGCTCGGCGATCGTGTCGAGCGCGCCCACCGCCCGCGCAGCGGCGACGATCTCGGCCCGGGTCGCGTCGGGTCTGCCGTAGGCGATATTGCCGGCGACGTCGCCGGAGAACAGGTGCGCCTCCTGGGGGACCACGCCGAGCCGGGCCCGGTACCGGTGCAGCGGATAGCCGCGGAGATCGACCCCGTCCACGCGCACCGAGCCGTCGGTGGGGTCGTAGAAGCGGGCGAGCAGCTTGACCACCGTCGACTTGCCCGCGCCGGTCCGGCCCACCAGCGCCACCGTCGTGCCGGCCGGGATCCGAAGGTTCACTCCGCGCAGCGCGTCCGTGTCGGCGCCGCGGTAGCGGAATGTCACGTCGTCGAAGGCGACGTCGCCGCGCAGGTGCCCGGTCAGCGGCACGGTGTCGGACTGTGTCGCGGTCTCGATCGAGCTCGGGGTCCGGAGCAGGTCGCCGATCCGCCGCAGCCCGACGGTGGCCTGCTGATAGCCGTCGAAGACCTGCGAGAGCTGCTGGATCGGACCGAACAGCAGTCCGAGGTAGAGGACGAACGCGACGAGGACACCCGAGGTGGTCTCGCCGTTGGCGACCCGGGTTGCGCCGACGAGGACCACCGCGGCCAGTGCCAGATCCGAGAGCAGGGTGATGAACGGGAAGAAGACGGAGATGGCGCGTTGCGACCGCATCCGGCTGCGCCGGTAGCTGTCCGCGCGCTCGGCGAAGCGTTCGGCCGCGAAGTCCTCGCGTCGGTAGGCCTGCGCCGCCCGCAACCCGGCGATGTTCTCCTGGAAGTCGGCGTTGACGATCGAGATCCGTTCGCGCGAGACCGAGTACGCAACCGAGGACACCTTGCGGAAGATCAAGGTGGCCACCAGCAGCGGTGGCACCGCGGCCAGCGCGACGAGGGCGAGCACCGCGTCGGTGACCAACAGCGCGATCGAGATGCCGACCACGGTCAGCACGCTGACCACCGCGGTGGACAGTCCGGTCTGCAGGAACGACGAGAGGGCGTCGACGTCGGTGGTCATCCGGGTCATGATCCGGCCTGACAATTCGCGTTCGTAGTAGTCGAGGCCGAGGCGTTGCAGGTGGGCGTAGCTGCGCACGCGGAGTCCGTACAGCACCCTCTCGCCCGCCCGCGCCGTGATCACCGTCATCAGCGCGACCACCAGCCAGTCGGCTGCGACCAGCGCCGTGCCCGCCGCCGTCGCCCACCACAGCATGGACGGCTGGTCCGGTGCGACGCCACGGTCGAGCGCGAACCGGACGATCGAGGGGAACAGCACGTTCGCGAGCGAGTCCAGTGCCAGGCACGCCACCACCGCGGCGAGGATCCACCGGACCGGGCGCAGCAGGGTCGCGAGCCGGAATCCCGGGTCCGGCCGGATCAGTTCGGCATCGTCCATGTCCGGCTGCTCGGTCGCCGGTGGCAGAGCGTTCACTGCCGCCCGTAGTTCCGGGGTCGCGGCCACGTCGCCGAGCGCGCCCGCGACCGGACCCCCGCCGCCCCGCCCGCCGCCGGGCGTTCCGGTGGCGCGGGCTGCGCTGCCCGCGGGAACGGCATCGGAGACCGTCGCGTCGAACGCCGAACCCGGCACGGTGTCCGGCCACAGCAGGGCCTCGGACGGTTCGGGCCGGTCGGGCAGCGGCGCCGGGTCGACCGTCTCCGTCCCGTCCGAGTCGGGATCGGGGTCGGCCAGCAGCGCGCGGAACAGCGGGCAACGCTCGTCGAGCTCGGCGACCGTCCCGGTGTCGACGACCCTGCCGTCGTCGAGGACGGCGACCCGGTCGGCGAGGGTCAGGGTGGAGCGCCGGTGCGCCAGGATGAGGGTGGTGCGGTCGCGCCGGCACCGCAGGGTGTCGAAGATCGCGGCCTCGGTTTCGGCATCGACCGCGGAGGTCGCGTCGTCGAGGATCAGCAGGCGCGGGTCGACCAGCAGGGCGCGGGCGAGCGCGACGCGCTGGCGTTGCCCTCCGGACAGGGTGAGCCCGCGTTCCCCGACCACGGTGTCGTAGCCCTCGGACAGCGCCTCGATGAACTCGTCGGCCTGGGCCATCCGCGCGGCGGCGCGGATCTCCTCGGCGCTGGCGTCGGGTCGGCCGAGCGCGATGTTCGCGGAGACCGTGTCGGAGAACAGGAACGGTTCGTCGAAGGCGAGGCCGACCGCCTCGCGCAGTTGGTCGGCGCGCAGCGACGCGACGTCGAACGTCGCGCCGTCCACGGTGAGGCCGATGGTGCCGTCGCTCGGTGCGTAGAAGCGGGGGAGCAGCAGCGACAGCGCGGTCTTGCCGGATCCGGCGCGCCCCACGATCGCGACCGTCTCGCCCGGCCCGAGGTCGAGATCCAGCCCGCGCAACACGTCACGTTCGGGCTCGAACCCGAAGGTGACCCCGCGCAGTCGCACCCCGACCGGTCCGGCGGGCAGGGTGACCGGGTGCGGCGGGTCGGCGACGGCGGGCTCGGTGTCGATGACCTCGTAGACGCGCTCGACCGCCGCCCGCGACAGCTGCGCCATGATGACCACCGAGGACAGGAGCCGGGCCACGTTCGACATGGTCGCGACGTAGGTCGCGAAGGCCAGGAACGTGCCGACGGTGATCGCGCCGTTCAGCGTGAGGAGGCCGCCGAGTGCGATCACCGCGACCAGTCCGAGCTGCGGTAGCGCGGCCATGGTCGGGGCGAACCGGGCGTTGATCCGGGCCGCTCGCAGTCGCTGCGCGTAGAGGGTCCGGCCGAGGTCCTCCAGTCGCTCGACCGCCCTGGCCTCCTGGCCGAATCCCTTGACCACCCGCACCCCGGTCACCGTCTCCTCGACGTGCTGGGCGAGGTCGGCCGCGCACTGCTGGGCGGACCAGGTCGCGGCGAACAGTGTCGGTCGAATCCGCCACACGACCAGTGCCACCGCCGGGACGACGAGCAGCGCGACCACGGTCAGCAGCGGCGACAGCCACGCCATCACCACGATGGCGAGCACGAACTGGATCAGCGCCCCCGCGGACAACGGCACCATCGCGAGCAGACCCTGCACGAGTTGCAGGTCGGTGATCGAGCGGGAGACCACCTGCCCGGTCCGGATCTGGTCCTGGCCGACCCCGTCGAGGCGCTGCAGCGAGCCGAGCAGGCCGAGTCGCAGGTCGTGCTGGACGTCGAGGGACAGTCGCCCGGCGAGCATCCGGCGGCCGAACTGGCAGCCGAACCGCACCACGGCCAGCGCGGCGATGGCAGCCGCGACGACCGCGATCACCTCGGTGGCGCCGGTGCTCGCATCGTCGACCGCGATGCGGGTCAGCAGCGGAAAGGTGATGTCGATGACCGCGGCGACCAGGGTCACCACCAGCGCGCCGACCGCGACGGAGCGGTGTGCCAGGCATTCGGCTGTCAGGCGCCGAATCCAGCCGGGGTGACTCGTGGTGGTGGGCATCGCAATCCACGTTAACCCCGCACCCTGACAGTGGTGGGCGGGGGCGGTTCGCCGCTAGGTGACGTCGCGACTGCGGGTGCTCCACCAGCCGAGACCGGCGGCGAGCGCGGCCCAGCCGATCAGCGCCGCCGCGGCAGGCAGCCACGGTGCGAAGCCGTCGATGCCGGAGGCGGAGTCGGCGGCGATCGTGGCCCAGGTGGCGGCGCCCGGCAGCCACTGCGGCAGCGACGGCACGCCGAGGCCGAAGAGGATGGCGGTCACGATCAACTCGCCCATCGGGTACCAGACGACGAGGGCGATCGCGGCGCCGATCGACGAGCGCAGCAGCAGGCCGAGCCCCGCGCCGATCAGTGACCATGCGACACCGGCGAGCAGGCCCGCGCCCAGCATCGCGAGGACACTGCCGGTCAGCTCGAACCCGTCGCCCGCGAAAACGACCATGCAGGCGACAGCGACGATCTCCACCAGCAGTGTGTACGCCGCTCCGAATCCCGCCGTCACGATCAGCTTGGCGGCGACCACACCGTCCCGGCCCCTGGCAGTGAGGAAGGTGGGTGTCAGTGTGCTGTGCCGAAACTCGGTGCCCGCGTTGAGTGCGCCGAACAGGCCGGCGAACAGCACCACGGACGCGACCGAGACGAACAGCCCGACCGAGGCGGCGCCGCTGGACAGGTCGGAGCCGAAGGAGTCGATGCCGTCGGCCATCGCGGCGTAGATGGACGCGGCGAACAGTGCGACGGCCACCGGGGCCAGGGCCAGTGCCCACCAGAACCGGAGGGTGGTCACCTTGCGCAGTTCGCTGGTCAGGAGCGCGGTCATCGGGGTCCTCCGAACGGGTCGGTCCCGTACCCGGTGGGCGGGGGACCGTAGTGCTGGGCGGCGTACTGGCCGGCCGTCATGGACAGGAAGACCTGCTCGAGATCGACCGGCTCCGTTGTGGATCCGAAGATGGTCACGCCCGCGGATTCGGCGATCCCCGCGACCACCTGCTCGACGGCGCCGCGCACCGCGAGCCTGCCGTCGGGCAGCACCTGGGCGTCGGTGAATCCCGCGGCGCCGAGGGCCAGGGCGAGCCGAGCCGGATCGGATGCCGCCACCAGGACCCGGGCGCTGTGCGTGCGCCGGAGTTCGTCGATCCCACCCTGGTAGACGAGGGTGCCGCGGTTGACGATGACGAGTCGGTCCACCGTCTGCTCCACCTCGCGCAGGATGTGACTCGACACGAGCACGGTGCGGCCGGATTTGGCGAAGGCGCGCAGGAAGTCTCGCAGCCAGGCGATGCCCTCGGGGTCGAGGCCGTTCGCGGGCTCGTCGAGAACGAGGATCTGCGGATCGCCCAGCAGCGCGGTGGCGAGCGCCAGGCGTTGACGCATGCCGAGCGAGAAGGTGCCCGCCCGTTGCCGCGCGGCCTGTTCCAGCCCGACCAGCGCGAGGATCTGCCGGGCGCGCTCGTCCGGGATGCCGATCGCCGCCGCGTACACGAGCAGGTGCCCGAGTGCAGTTCGGTTCGGGTGCAGGCTGAGCGAGTCCAGCACCGCACCGACGGTCCGGCCGGGCTGCGGCAGCGCGGCGAACGGCAGTCCGGCGACCGTCGACCGCCCGGACGTCGGCTCGATCAATCCGAGCAGCATGCGCAGGGTGGTGGTCTTGCCTGAGCCGTTCGGTCCGATGAACCCGGTGATCGACCCCGTCGGCACCGTGAAGGACAGGTCGGAGACGGCGTGAACCGTGTTGAACTGCTTGCTCAGACCGATCGCCTCGACGGCCGGACCCGCGCTCGCGTCGCTCATGGACTGACCTCCCTGCCGTACCCGACCGATCGCGCCCACCCTATCGGTCGGGTACGGCACGCGGCGGCTACGCGGACAGGTTCAGCGCAGCGGCCAGCGCGGTCAGGGCCGGCACCCCGTCGCCGTCGGCGGGCAGCACCTGGATCGCCACGTGATCTGCGCCCGCGGTGAGGTGCTCGGTCAGGCGTGCCGCGATGGACGCGGCGTCGCCGTGCGCGACGAGTGCGTCGACGACGCGGTCGCTGCCGCCGTTTCCGAGTTCCTTCTCGGTGAATCCGAGCCGGACCAGATTCGAGACGTAGTTCCGCAGGTGCAGGTACGGGTTCTCCACGGCGGCGCGGCCGATGGTCCGGGCGGACGCGGGGTCCGTGCTCAGCACGACCTTGTGCTCGGGGGCGAGAAGTGTTCCGGCGCCGAGGACTTCGCGAGCCTGCCGGGTGTGCTCGGGAGTGGTCAGGTACGGGTGGGCGCCCGCGGACCGTTCGGCGGCGAGCCGCAGCATCTTCGGGCCCAGGGCCGCGAGCACTCGCCGGCTGGCGGGCACTCCCGCCGCGTCGAGGTCGTCGAGGTACGACACCACGACCTCGTAGGGCTTGGCGTACACCTCACCGTGCGCCTCGCGGTGACCGACGCCGACCCCGAGCAGGAACCGGCCCGGATGCCGCGCCTCGAGTCGGTGGAAGGACTCGGCGACCTCGCCGGCCGGTGCGGACCAGACGTTGGTGATGCCGGTGGCGACGGTGAGCGTCTCGGTCGCGTCGAGCGCCTCCTCGGCGATGCGCAGGTCGGCAGGCGGCGAACCGCCGAGCCACAGCGTGCCGTAGCCGAGCCGCTCGACCGTGCGCAGATAGTCGGGTGTCAGTCCGTAGGCGTGACGCCACACGCCGATTCGTCCGAGGTCGGGGGTCTGCTCGATCACAGGCATGGGTCTCCTCGCGTTGGTGTGATCTGGGTAACGGCCGCCGGCTGCGTTTCATTCCGGCAGCTGATTGGGCCCTTCCGCGGCGGCCGTAGCCTGCAGGACATGGTGCCGCCCGAGGACAGTCGTCGATTCCTGGTGCTACGAGCGAGTCTCGCACTGGCCGTCGCGATGGGCCTCGGCCGATTCGCGTACACGCCGATTCTGCCCCTGATGGAGTCCCAGGCGGGCCTGAGTTCGGAGTCGGCCGCGACGCTGGCCACCGCGAACTATCTCGGGTACCTGACCGGTGCGGTCGCCGCGATCTTTGCCCATCGACTCACCGGAAGCCGGCTCTCGCTCCGACTGTCGCTGATGGTTCTGGTCGGCACGCTCGTCCTGATGACGGCGACAGAGTCGGTCGGCTGGTGGATGGTGCTCAGGTTCGTCGCGGGTGTGGCCAGTGCGGCGATCTTCGTCTTCACCGCTCGGGTCGCGCACCACGAGGTCGCATCCGGAGGGGACGGGGCCGGGTGGGTGTTCGGCGGCGTCGGCGGCGGAATCACGTTGTCGGGGTTGGCGATTCTCGCACTGGGCTCCGGCGCGGACTGGAGGGTGGGCTGGCTGGTGGTGGCCGGCCTGGCCGCTGCCCTGATACCCGCGGCATGGACGTTGCCTGCTGGGCGGGCGAGTGTGCCCGCGCCAGGTGACAACTCGACGGCCTCCCCGCCCGGATCCAGGCGGGCGTTCGGCTGGCTGATGGCCGCGTATTTCTGCGAGGGCGTCGGCTACATCGTGTCGGCGACCTTCCTGGTCGCCGCGGTCGCGTCGGTCGGAACGCAGAGCTGGCTCGGCGGTGCGGTGTGGATCGCGGTCGGGCTGGCCGCTCTGCCGTCGTGCGTGGTGTGGATCAGGCTCTCGCGCAGGCACTCCCGGGTGGCGATGATGGCGGTCGCGCTGGCGGTGCAGGCGGTCGCCGTCGGCGTGTCGGCGGTGTCGGGTTCGGCGGTGGTGCAGCTGATCGGGGCGTTGTGCTTCGGCGGCACGTTCATGGGGATCGTGATGCTGGCGCTCGGCGAGGGCGCGGCGCTGGTGGGCCCGCGGGCGGCGGCGATCGGTACCGCGGTCTACGGGCTGGGTCAGGTGGTCGGGCCGATGATGGTGGCGCCGCTGCTGGGGCGGGGCTACTCGTCGGCACTGGTTGTCGCGGCAGGGGTGCTCGCGCTCGGGGTGGTGTTCATGGTGCCGTTGCTGCGGTCGAGTCGGGAGCCGGTCCTGTCGGGATCCGGCTCGCGCTGACGACGTTGGTGCGCGGCCTCGTCGGGATCCGGGAGGGCGTGCCTGCCCGGTCCCCGTCGGACGAGATCGTCCGCGTCGGTCCCGGCCAGCCGGTGCATCCGCGGGTCAGTGCACCATGTATCCGGCCCTGTGGAACTCCGTCGTAACGGTCGGCCGAACATCGTCCAGCGCCGAGGAATTGAGCAGGGACACCCACTCACCGTCGTCGTCGACGACGATGGTGCCGTCCATGCGTGCGGCAAACACATCGATGAGTCCACCAAGCGGGTTGTGGATGACTGCGCCGTACTCGTAGGAAGTCCCGTCGTCGCCTGCAAGCGGTGGGTCGAGCCGATAGAGGCTGGTTTCGGAAGCGGTATCGACTGCGACAGCGGTGGTGGTCAGCTTTGCGACACCCATGGAGGTCCTTCCTCTTCGGTGCTCGGGCTGCCTTCATGCGGTTGTGTGCACGATTGGGCACATCACGCGATGCGGGCCACGCAGGTTGACGGCGACCGGCAAACTACCCACTGACATACCTATTTCCCGCGCACTCGACACCCCGGTGCCCGAGGTCGCCTGACGATCCACGGCAAGAGTGTGCGTCTGCGCGGGATGCGCGCCGACCTGCGGCCGCGGACGCCCGAGTCGGGGCGTCCGCGGCCTGCGAACTACCTGCCGAGCATCGCGTTCATCTGCTCGATCTCGGCCTGCTGGCCGGCGATGATCTTCCCGGCGAGCTCTCGCACCTGCTCGCTCTGGCCGTCGGTCTGGATCTGCTTCGAGGAGTCGATCGCGCCCTGATGGTGCGCGATCATCATCTCCAGCCAGGCGCGGTCGAACTCTGCTCCCGTGGCGTTCTCCAGCTGCGACATCTGCTCAGCGGACATCATGCCGCCCATGTCGCCGCTCATGCCGTGCGCGGAGTGATCCATGCCTGCCGGCATGGTCGGCATGCCCCACTCGGCCAGCCAGCCGGACATCTGCTCGATCTCCGGGTCCTGGGCGGCCTTGATCTGACTCGCCAGGGCGAGCAGCTGCGCGTTCTGGGTGCGGCCCTCGGCGAGCGCGGCCATCTCCACCGCCTGCTGATGATGCGGGATCATCATCTGCACCCATGCGATGTCGGCCGCATTGTGGCTGGCAGCGGAGGCGGGTGCCGACATGCCGGTGGACATCGGCATCGAATTCATCGAATGGCCGGAGCCCGCGTCGTCGTTCGAGCAGCCCGCGACGAGGGCAGCCGCAGCCGCCGCGGCGGCGATCAGTCCGGCGGTCTTGGTTCGCGTATTCATTGTTGTTCCTTGCTTTTTCGCTGTGCATGAGTGGTTGGGTCCGGCTGCGCACGGGCGCAGTGGACCTGTCACACCCGCAGAATGCTCAGGAGCGCAAGGCGATTCGAGGTGGCGCGGGCAAACGGTGGTCCGCGAACCGAACCTGCGGTGACGCGGCGCAGCATTCCGGTGCGCGAAACGGTGGCGGGCGCGAGTCCGAGCAACACCAGTGTGAGGAGCAGCAGCGTGCCCGCGAGCAGGATCGCGAGGCAGGCCTGGAGCATGTGGTGATCGCCCGTATGGCCGGTCGGTGTGTGATTGCCCGAGTAGCCCGCGGGGGTGTGGTCGCCGGACACCGAGTCGGCGACCATGGCGACCGCGTGCTCGGCAGACATCGCGGCCGGCGCCGCGGATGCCGCCACGTGATGCATCGTCAGTATCCCGAGGACCACCGCGACCAGCAGGACCGCGCGCGAGAGCCCGGCTCGGCGAGCGTCAGGGCGGCGATCCATGGCATCCACCATACCCCCGGGGGGTCAGGAGGTGAGGGCGTGCTGCCAGTGCGCGGGTGCTGGTCCGAACGCGTCTCTGGCGTTGTTCACCACGCCCTTGCCGATCGTTCGGTTGCCTACCCCGCCGATCGCCGCGCCGATACCCGCGGGAACCAGTTTGCCGAGAATCAGTGCGCTGCGACGCGCGGCGTACTTGGTGACGAACTTGCGCAGCAGGGTCTGGTTCATCCCGGTCATCGTCGGCGTCGGGATCCGGTTGGTGATGAGCGAGCCCCAGTTCTTGGCGGTCGTCCCCACCGCCTTCTCCACGATCTCCATGCCCGAGGCGCCGAGCGCCACCGCGAGCACCAGGGCGCGGCGCTGCTCGTGCCGATCGACCGGGATGCCGTGCACCGAGGCGATCGCCAAGGTGAGCAGGGCGGAGGCCTCGAGGAAGAAGACGGATTCGGCGCCGACCGCCGCGATCGACCCGACCGTGCCGACACCGGGAACGGCTGCGGCCGCGCCGACCGCGCCGCCACTGCCGGTCACCGCGGTCAGGAACATGCGCTCCATCCGCTCGACGATCCGCTGAGGGCTCTCGTCCGGGTGCGCTCGACGGACGCGCTCGACGTACCTGTGCACCGCCGGACCCTGCAGTTTGGCACCGTTGTCGAGCAAAGAGACGATGACCTGCTCGATGCGTCCCAGCTTGTCCGCCATCGATTCTCCCCTTCGTCGCGACCGCGCCGTCTGCGGCCGAACTCCCTACTAACGGTCGAGTGTCCCGGCTTTGTTCCGCCAGTCACGACAGTGGTTCCTGGATGCGACGCGGATCACTGCCTACGCTGAATCCGTGGCCGGTGTGTCGGACGGAATGCGGGCGTTGCCCGCCGCCCGGCTGCGGCCGTACCTCGCGCCGTACGAGGGCTACCGGCTGGCAGGGTTCGAACCCGGCACCCATCTGGGACTGCCCGCACCCTTCCTCACGGTGGTGGTGGCGCTCGACGCCCCGCTCGAGATCGCGAGCGCCGCCCACCCGGGGCAGGCGCCGGGGCACTGGGATGCGCTGGCCAGCGGAATTGCGACCACGCCGGTGACCATCGCGCACGACGGAAGGCAACACGGTGTGCAGCTTTCGCTGACGCCGGCGGGTGCCCGCGCGTTGCTCGGGGTGCCGACTGCCGCGCTCGGGGCCTGGATCGTCGGACTGGGCGAATTGTTCGGCGCCGACGCCGCCGAGATCGGCGACCGGATCGCCGCCACCGAGTCCTGGGCGGACCGGTTCGCGATCCTGGACGAGGTCCTCACCCGTCGGCTGCGCGACGACCCGATCGACCCGCACCTGACCCAGGCATGGCGGTTGCTGGTCGCGGGTGACGCCCGCGTCGGCGACGTCGCGCGTGAGGTGGGCTGGAGCCGCCGGCACCTGGTGGGACGGTTCACCGCGGAGTTCGGCGTCACGCCCAAGGACGCGGCGCGGGTCGCCCGTTTCCATCGCTCGCACCAGCTGATGCGAGCGCGGCCCGACGTCTCGTTGGCCGACGTCGCGGCGCGCTGCGGCTACTACGACCAGGCGCACCTGGCCCGCGACTGGCGCGATCTCGCGGGCAAGCCGCCCTCGCGGTGGCGGGCCGAGGAACTGTTCACATTCGTCCAAGACGACGGGCAGGCCGAGAGCGCACTGTCGGAGGTATGACGATGCAGAGTGATTCGACACGGACCGAGACCGTCGTGTGGCCCACCCTCACCTACGCCGATGCACGAGCGGCGATCGCCTTCCTCGTCGAGGCCTTCGGGTTCGTCGAGGCCGCCGTCTACGGCGAGGGGGACAGGGTCGATCATGCCCAGCTCGACTGGCCCGCGGGCGGCGGCGTCATGCTCGGCAGCCATCGAGCCGACTCGGTGCTGGCCGACCGGCCGGTGGGAACCGGCTCGGTGTACATCGTCGTCGAGGATGCCGACGAGCTCTGTCGGCGGGCCGTCGCGGCCGGCGCCGTCGTCGTCAAGGGGCTGACGGACGAGGACTACGGTTCGCGCGGCTTCACCGTCCGTGACCCGCAGGGCGTGATCTGGAGCTTCGGGACCTACGCGGGGGAGTGAACCGGCACCCAGTCCGCCGCCGGCACCACCTCGGCGGGCTTCGGCGGCGGGGGCGGGGTGCCGTCGCCGAACGGTCTGCCGCCCAACGACTCCCGGCCGTGCGGTGTGAGCCAGTTCGCCAGGTCCGGACCGTTGGGCACGATCTGCGTCGGGTTGATGTCGGTGTGCACCACGTAGTAGTGCTCCTTGATCTGCGTGAAGTCGACGGTGTCGCCGAAGCCGGGCGTCTGGAACAGGTCACGGGCGTACGCCCACAGGACCGGCATCTCGCTGAGCTTGCTGCGGTTGCACTTGAAGTGGCCGTGGTAGACGGGATCGAAGCGGACCAGCGTGGTGAACAGTCGGACGTCGGCCTCGGTGATGGTGTCGCCGACCAGGTATCGCTGGCCGGACAAACGGTCGGTCAGCCAGTCCAGCCGGGCGAACAGACGGTCGTACGCGAGATCGTAGGCCTCCTGCGAGCCGGCGAAACCGCAGCGGTACACGCCATTGTTTACGTCGCGGAAGATCAGATCGGCCACCTCGTCGATCTCCGCTCGGAGGTGCTCGGGGTACAGCTTCGGCGCACCCTCGCGGTGGTACCGAGTCCATTCGGTCGACAGGTCGAGGGTGATCTGCGGGTAGTTGTTGGTCACCACCTGGCCGGTCGGGACGTCGACGACGGCGGGCACGGTGATGCCGCGCGGGTAGTCGGGGAAGCGGGCGAAGTAGGCGTCCTGCAGTCGGGGGATCTTCAACACCGGGTCGACCCCGCCGGGGTCGAGGTCGAAGGTCCAGCTCCGCTTGTCGTGGGTGGGGCCGCACATCCCCATGGAGAGCACGTCTTCGAGGCCGAGCAGTCGCCGGACGATGATCGCGCGGTTGGCCCACGGGCAGGCGCGCGCGACCACCAGTCGGTACCGGCCCGGCTCGACGGGGTAGCCGTCCCGGCCGTCGGCGGTGATCCGCGACTCGATGTAGCGAGTGTCGCGGGTGAACTCCTTGCCCGATTCGACGTATGCGCCGGTGGTGCTGTTCTCGTCGGTCACTGTGCATCGACTCCGATCTGGTTGCCGCCCGTCGGCCGATGCAACGTTACGTCGCGCGGACCGTCGCCACCGTGATCGAACCGAACTCCTCGTAGCCGAGCCGCGCCGCGAGCCGCCGTGAGGCGATGTTCTGGGAGTAACTGAGCCACTGCGGGATCAGGCCCTCGTCGATGGCGTCGTTGGTGGCCAGCCGGCCGACCACCGCGCCGTGACCCTGCCGTCGTTGTCCGGGCGCGGTCAGCACGCCCATCCGCGCCACGATTCCCTGCCACTCGTCGTACGCCGCGCCCGCGCGCGCCGCGGCGGTGTCGTCGACGAGGGTGAACCAGTGCCGCCTGCCGGTCAGGTCGGCCTCCGCGACGTCGTCGGGTGGGCACAGCGACTGCAGCGCGAGGACGTGCTCGAGGTCGTGCGAAATCACCGGTTCCTCGGCGCCGATGTCGGTGCCGATCTCGCCCGCGTACGACAGGATGCGTGGCCCCGAGCAACTGCCGCCGCGGTCCTTCGTGAGGTCGAGCAGCGCGGCCGGGCGGCCGAGCGAGTCGTCGTCGAGTCCGGCGGCCCGGTCGAGGGCCCAGGCCGGCCCGACCAGCGCGCTGGCTTCGCCGAGCCGCAGGAACCGCACCTGCCCGGCGGCCTCCTCGACGCGCACGACCCGGGCGCCGGGGACGGCGAGTGCGCTGTCGGGCAGGCCGAGCTCCCGAGACCAGGCGAGGGCGACGATGTCTGTTTGGTGCGGATCCACACCGGTCACGCTAGCGCGGCCTTGCCGCGCCGCTGTTCCACGCCGTATATTCCATCTGGACTAATTGGCTCGGGGGCATGTCGGGGGTGAATGCATGGCGGCACAGTTGACGCCCCTCGCGATCACGGTGCTGGCGCTGCTCAACGAGCGCGACATGCACCCGTACGAGATGTACCAACTGCTCGTACAGCGGCGCAGCGATCGGCTCGTCAAGCTGCGTCCGGGCTCGCTCTATCACACCGTCGACCGGCTCGAGCGCGACGCGATGGTGACCGTCGTCGGCACGCAGCGCGACGGCAATCGGCCGGAACGCACGCTCTACGCCGTCGCGGACGAGGGCCGGGCCGCGCTCAAGGCCCGGATCGCGGAGATGCTCGAGACGTCCGTGCGTGAGTTCCCGCAGTTCCCACTCGCGCTGGCCGAGGCGCACAATTTGGACCGGGACACGGTCGTGGAATTGCTCCGCGGCCGGATCGCGTTGCAGGAACAGGAACTCGACGAACTCGACGCGATTCGCGCCGTGCTCGTCGCAGAGGGGAAGCCGCGGGTGTTCTGGTTCGGTCTCGACTACCTGCGGACCGCGACGCGGACCGAGCTCGACTGGCTGCGGGCCACGGTCGCCGAGATCGACAGTGGCGAACTTCCCTGGCTCACACGAGAACTGCACAACCAGATGCTCATCCAACAGGCAAGGGGCTGACCGTGACCGAGATCGACCAGAGGGCCGCCATCAAGCAATGGCCGGCGATGTGGGCGCTGTGTCTGGGGTTCTTCATGATCCTCGTCGACTCCACGATCGTCGCGGTCGCGAACCCCGCGATCATGGAGTCCCTGCACACCGACATCAACAGCGTGGTCTGGGTGACCAGCGCCTACCTGCTCGCGTACGCGGTGCCGCTGCTGGTCACCGGCCGGCTCGGCGACCGGTTCGGACCCAAGAACCTCTACCTCGTCGGCTTGACGCTGTTCACCCTCGCCTCGCTGTGGTGCGGCCTTTCGGGCACCATCGAGATGCTCATCGTTGCCCGCGTGTTCCAGGGCTTCGGTGCCGCCATGATGACCCCGCAGACGATGGCCGTCATCACCCGAATCTTCCCGCCGGACAAGCGCGGAACCGCGATGGGCCTGTGGGGGGCCGTGGCGGGTGTGGCCACCCTGGTCGGCCCGCTGGCCGGCGGTGTCCTCGTCGACGGGCTCGGCTGGCAGTGGATCTTCATCGTCAACGTCCCGGTCGGCGTGATCGCCTTCCTCGCCGCGATTCGCTACGTCCCGACCCTCGAGACGCATTCGCACCACTTCGACATTCCGGGCGTGATCCTCAGTGCGCTGGGCATGTTCTTCCTGGTGTTCGGGTTGCAGGAGGGCAACAGCTACAACTGGTCGGGGCGGGTGTGGCTCTACATTGCCGTCGGCGTGGTGCTGCTGGTCGTCTTCGTCTGGTACCAGTCGTGGAACAAGAACGAACCGCTCCTGCCGCTGGGGCTGTTCAAGGACCGCAACTTCTCGCTCGCCAACGTCGCCATCACGTCGATGGGCTTCGCGATCACCGCCGTGGTGCTGCCGCTGATGTTCTACGCGCAGGCCGTCCGCGGGCTCTCGCCGACCGGATCGGCGCTGCTGATGGTGCCGATGGCGGTGCTCACCGGCGCGCTGGCCCCGAGCGTCGGCAAGCTGGTCGACCGAGTGCACCCCCGCTACATCGCGGCGCCGGGATTCCTGATGCTCTCGATCGCGTTCGGTTGGCTCGCGATGACGATGAAGCCGCACACCGCCATCTGGGAGCTGCTCCTGCCGATCGGTCTGATGGGTGTGGCGATGGCCTTCATCTGGTCCCCGCTGGCGGCGACCGCCACCCGGAATCTGCCGATGAGCGCGGCAGGCGCGGGTTCGGGTGTGTACAACACCACCCGGCAGGTCGGTGCGGTGCTCGGTAGCGCCGGCGTCGGCGCACTCATCACCTCGCGGTTGACCGCCAACGGCGTGCCCGCCGGTGGTGGACCGGAGGCGGGCGGGGCGCTGCCGAGCTTCATCGTCGACGGTTTCAGCACCTCGATGGCCCAGGCGGTGCTGCTGCCGGCCGCCGTGCTGCTGGTCGGATTCGTTGCCTCGCTGTGCTTCGCGCGTCCCGTCCGGGCGGGGGATCCGACCCCGGTCGACGCGGCGCCCGAGGTGGTCGAGGCCTGAGGGTCGGGCGGGTTCGGTTGTGGCAGGCTGACGCCATGACCGAACCCGTGAAGCCGACGCGACTCGAACGCAGCACCACCGAGGCGGGTGCGCAGATCGCCGTCCTCACCTTCGCGCACGGGCCGCTGAACCTGTTCGACCAGGCCATGTTCGACGCGATCACGGCAGACCTGGACGCTCTCACCGTCGACCCGCCGCGCGCGGTGCTGCTGCGCGCCGAGGGCAAGGTGGTCTCGGGTGGCGTGGACGTGCACGTCTTCGACGGCCTGTCCGCCGACGCGGGCGCCGAACTGTGGCGCACCCTGTTCGCGGAGATCGTCCACCGGATCGAGGCGCTGCCCTGCCCGGTGGTGTACGCCGCGCACGGGCTGACCCTGACCGCCGCGTTCGAGATCGCGCTGGCATGCGACATCATCCTCGCCGCACCGAGGGCGAAGTTCGGGCTGGTCGAGACCGTGGTCGGGCTGACCCCCTCGATGGGCGGGCCGCAGCGGCTGGCCGAGCGCGCCGGCTCCGGGCGGGCCCGCGAGTTCGTGATGACCGGCGACCTGTACGACGCCGCGACGATGGCGGACTGGGGCGTGGTCAACGCCCTGCACGAGGACGTCGACACCGCCGCCCGGGCACTGACCGCGCGCCTCGCCGACGGGCCCACCCGCGCGCACCTGGCGACCAAACGAATCATCGAGGCCTGGCGCTCCGGCGGTGTCGCACACGCGGATTCGATCACGCCGGAGGTGTCAGGGGCGTTGTTCGAGACCGACGACCTGCGCGGAGCGGTGCGCAGCTTCCTCGACGTGGGACCGGGGAAGGCCAGGTACTCCGGGCACTGAAGCGCCGGAGCGAGGCAGTGACCCAGGACACGTTCGAGCGCCTAGGGTGTGGTCATGTCTGATGAAGTCCTGGTCGAACGCAACGGCCGAATCCTGATCATCACCATCAACCGTCCCGAGGCCCGCAACGCGATCAACTCCGCGGTGAGCAACGGGCTCGCCGCGGCCGTCGACGAGCTCGACGACGACGCGGACCTCTCGCTCGCGGTGCTCACCGGCGCCGGCGGCAACTTCTGTGCGGGCATGGATCTCAAGGCCTTCGTCGCCGGGGAGAACGTGATCGCACCGGGCAAGGGGCTGGGCTTCACCGAGGCGCCGCCGCGCAAGCCGATCATCTCCGCCGTCGAGGGTTTCGCCCTCGCCGGCGGCACCGAGCTGGTGCTGGCCACCGACCTCGTGGTCGCGTCCAGCGAGGCACGGTTCGGCATCCCCGAGGTCAAGCGGGGGCTGGCCGCGGGTGCCGGTGGCCTGCTCCGTCTGCCCCAGCGGATCCCGTACCAGAAGGCGCTCGAACTCGCGCTCACCGGTGACAGCTTCACCGCCGAGGAGGCGTACCGGTACGGCTTCGTCAACCGGCTCACCGATCCGGGCAAGGCGCTCGACGGTGCGCTCGAGCTCGCCGAGCGGATCACGGCCAACGGCCCGCTCGCCGTCGCGGCGACCAAGGAGGTGATCGTCCGGTCCGCCGGCTGGTCCGCGGACGAGGCCTTCACCCGGCAGCTCGAACTCCTCGGCCCGGTGTTCGTCTCGGAGGATGCCCGCGAGGGCGCCCGTGCCTTCGCGGAGAAGCGCGCACCGGTCTGGAAGGGGCGCTAGTGCCACGCCGGGGAGCCCTGCTGGCGGTGCCGGCGCTGCTGGTTGCCGGGCTCCTCGGCGGCTGTTCAACGTCCGGGCCGGCACCGGAGACACCGGCGGACATCGCCGCCGACGGCTACGTCTACGGTGCGGCGCCGGTGACGCTGGCGCGGACAAGGGCGAACATGATCTGCCTGCTGCCGGTCAATCAGCTCTACAGTCAGGCGCAACTGTCGGGGCCGGATTCGCGGACGGTTGTCGCGCCGAACGTCGACACGCTGTATTCGATTG
This sequence comes from Rhodococcus sp. NPDC059234, assembly GCF_042754225.1. NCBI lineage: Bacteria > Bacillati > Actinomycetota > Actinomycetes > Mycobacteriales > Nocardiaceae > Rhodococcus > Rhodococcus sp. NPDC059234. The sequence continues at coordinate 28,045 of NZ_JBHZAH010000018.1, read as the reverse complement.
CGTGGCTCGATCTTCGGTCGGGTCCGGTCCTGCTCACCCACCCGGACATGGGGGAGCGCTACTTCGGATTCCAGTTCCTCGACATGTACACCAACGTGTTCGCGAACGTCGGCACCCGCGAGACCGGGTCCGGTGCCGGATCGCGACTGATCGTTCCGCCAGGCTGGACCGGTGTCGCGCCGGACGGGGCCGCGGTGATCGAGTCCCCGACCTGGGACGCGTGGATGATCGGCCGCACCCTGGTGGAATCCGCTGCCGACCTGCCTGCCGCCCGGGCCGTGCAGCAGCAGTACACGATGCGGGTGCTCGGCGGACCCGTCGCGGGTGCCCCGCCGCCGCTTCCGCAGACCGATTGCGGCAACAACCCGGCGCCGCAGGCGCTCGCGGCGTCCGGGCCGGGGTTCTACGACGAGCTGTCCGCGATACTCGCCGCGAATCCGCCGCCCGCCGCGGACCGGCCGCTGCTCGATCGGATCGCGACGGTCGGGGTGACGCCGGGGGCGCACCCGTCGCAGGGTCCGGCCGATCAGGTGGCGGCGCTGGCGACCGGCGTGGTGCGGGGCGACGCGCGGGTGACGGCACTGACGACGCGACCAGCCGACGAGGACGGGGCCTGGAGCTCGTTGCGCGCGGCGGGGCGCTACGGCACCGACTACCTGCTCCGCGCCCTGGTCGCGAAGATCGGCCTCGGAGCCAATGTGCCCGAGGAGTCGATGTACTACGTGGCCCGCTCCGGATCGGACGGCAGCGCACTGCGTGGAGAGCGCGGCTACCGGCTGCACTTCGCCGCAGACAGCCTGCCCCCGACCGATCCGCGCGGATTCTGGTCGGTCACGCTGTACGGGCCGGACATGTTCTTCGTGCCGAATGCTCTCGGCCGGTACGCGATCGGAGACCGGACGCCCGGGCTGGTGCGCGGGCCCGACGGATCGCTCGATGTGTGGATCGGCGAGACACCGCCCCCGTCCGGTCAGTCGAACTGGCTGCCCGCCCCGGCCGGGGAGTTCGTGCTCATGCTGCGGTCCTACCTGCCGACCGCACTGGACGCGGCACCGCCCGAACCCGAGTTGAAGGAGTAGAAATGCCCACCCCGCTGGCTGAGTTGCACATGCACATCGAGGGTTCCCTCGAGCCCGAGCTGATCTTCGAACTCGCGCAACGTAACAAGGTCGACCTGCCGTATCGAGACCTCGACGACCTGCGCTCGCGCTACGAGTTCACCGACCTGCAGTCGTTCCTCGACCTGTACTTCGCGAACATGACCGTGCTCCGCACCGCACAGGATTTCGCGGACCTCGCCCGGGCGTACTTCGCCCGCGCGGCCGAGGGCGGCGTCCGGCACGCCGAGATCTTCTTCAACCCGCAGGCGCACACCGTCCGCGGGGTGCCGCTGCCCGCGGTGCTCGAGGGCCTGGCGGACGCCGTCGGGGCGAGCGAGTCCGAGTTCGGGGTGTCCAGCGACCTGATCGCCGCGGTACTGCGCGACCGGCCGGTGCCGGAGGCCGAGGCGATGCTGGACGAGGTTCTGCGCCTTGACGTTCCGGTGCTCGGCCTGGGACTGGACTCCGCTGAGGCGGGCTATCCGCCGTCGCTGTTCGTGGACGTGTTCGAGCGGGCCCGCGCCAACGGACTGCACACGGTGGCGCACGCGGGCGAGGAAGGCCCGCCCGACTACATCCGGCAGGCGCTCGACCTCCTGCGGGTCGAGCGGATCGACCACGGGGTGCGCTGCCTCGAGGACGAGGAACTGGTCGCCCGGCTGGTCGAGGAGCAGGTGCCGCTGACGGTGTGCCCGCTGTCGAACGTGCGGCTGCGGGTGGTCGAGAACCTGGCACAGCACCCGCTGCGCCGGATGCTCGAGGCGGGTCTGCTGGTGACCGTGAACTCGGACGACCCCGCGTACTTCGGCGGCTACGTCGATGACAACTTCGCCGGCCTGCAGGCCGAGCTCGGCCTCACCGACGCGGAACGGGAGACGCTGGCGCGCAACTCGATCCACGCCTCGTTCGCGAGCGACGAGCGCAAGGCCGAGCTGCTCGGCGGGTAGCCCGCCGGGTCAGCGAACGAACCCGCTGCCCTGCACCCGGTGGGCGAGGGCGACCAGGTCGAGATCGCGCCCGGCGGGTCCGACCAGGGACAGCCCGACCGGAATCTTGTCCGCGGTCTTCAGGGGCACCGTGGCCGTGGGCAGTCCGGCGACGGTCGCGATGGACAACAGCATTCCGGTGCTGCGCATGGTGTTCGCGTACGTCTCGCCGCTGAGATCGCCGTCCGACTTGGCGGGGGCCGGTGTGGCAGTCGTCGGCAGCACCAACACGTTGTCGCCCAGGTAACTCCGCACCGCCGAGGCCGCGGTGTCGAGCTGTGTGCGGGCTCGCTGGTACGCCTCCTCGGACGTTCGGCTCGCGGTGGCGAAGGCCTCCCGGGCTTCGCTGCTGAGCCCGGACATCGTGCCGGACAGGAAGTCGCCGTGCTGTTTCCACGCCTCGTACCCGACGACGGTGGTCACGGCGTCGTACCAGTCCGGCAGGGCCGCGATGTCGAAGTCACGATCGGTCAGTGTGGGGAGGTCGGAGGTGCGCCACGAGGCCAGCGCCGTGGTGGTCGCGGCGAGCGCCCCACCGGTCGCGATGGCGTTCAGGCCGGGGGCCGTGACGGCCGTGGTGAGCTCCCGGGCCGGCGTCCGCGGAACCGAGGCGGTGACCGTCTTCTCGAGGACGTCGATGTTCGCGGTGACCCAGCCGACGGTGTCGAGTGTCGGGCTCAGCGGGAGCAGGCCGGTGGTGGGCACCGCGCCCCTGCTCGCGACAAAGCCGAACAGTCCCTGGTAGGCCGCGGGAATCCGGACCGACCCGCCGGTGTCGGCACCCAACCCGATCGACGCCGCGCTGCCGGCGACCGCGGCCGCGGCCCCGGACGTCGAGCCGCCCGGCAGGAGGGCCTCCGAGGCGACATTCGGTGGCGTCCCGTAGTGGTCGTTGACGCCGGAGTGGCCGTAGCCGAGGTCGTCGGTCTGCGCGAGGCCGGCGACCGTGGCACCCGCACCGAGCAGCCGAGCCACCGCTTCGGCGGTGCCGGCCTCGGTCGGGGCCTGGGCCAGCCACTGCGGACTGCCCGCGCCGATCTGCTGACCGGCGACCGCGAACAGGTCGGTCACCGCCACCGTCAGGCCGTCCAGGGCGCCGGCACCCGTCGAGGGGACCAGGGGTGCGCCCTGGACCCGCCACGTCGCCTTCTGGGCCGGGGTGGGAGAGGTGGGCGTGCCGCCGCCGGGCAGTGGGGGCACACCGGGGTTGGTTGCGTCGCTACAGCCGGCGAGCAGGGCGGCGCCCGCCACGCCCACCGCGAGAAAGCGTCGACGACTCAGATCGGCCATCACGTCAGGCTAGGTGGAGCGGCGCGGGCGATGCGGGTGACTCGCCGTGCGGGACGGGCTATCCCAGTACCTGGCGCAGGTAGTCGTTGTCGAACACCCGCTGCGGGTCGTACTTGTCCCGGACCGCGCAGAACTCGTCGAAGTGCGTGTAGGTGGGACGCAGATCCGCGGCGGTACGCGAGTGCATCTTGCCCCAGTGCGGGCGGCCGTCGACGGCGCGCGCGATCGCCTCGACCGCGTCGAAGTACTCGCGATGGTCGCGCCGGTGGTACTGGTGTACCGCGATGTAGGCGGAGTCGCGGCCGTTCGCCGTCGACATCCAGATGTCGTCGGCCGCGGCGAAGCGGACCTCGACGGGGAATGCGACCCGGAACTCCGAACGGGTGAACCAGGATTCGATCTCGCGCAGCACCTCGGGCAGGGCCTCGGCGGGCACCGCGTACTCCATCTCGCGGAATTTCACGCGGCGCGGGGAGGCGAACACCTGATAGCTGCGATCGGTGAACTCGCGGGCCGAGAGTGCACGCGAGGCGAGGTTGTTGATCTGCGGGATGACGCCGGGGAACCGGGTGGCCACGCGGTTGATGCCCTCGAACATGGTGTTGGAGAGCAGTTCGTCGTCGACGTAGCCGCGGACCTTGCCGATCGGGTTGACCGGGGTGTCGACGGGCAGCCGGGTGTTGCGCTTCGTCAGCACCCGGTCGGTGTGCGGGAACCAGAAGAACTCGAAGTGGTCGACGCCGCGAACGTCCTCGTCGAGCCGGGCCATCGTCTCGCTGAGCAGCGCGGGGGACTCGACCGCCCGCATCGTGTACGCGGCCTCGCAGTGCAGCGTGATCTTGGAGATGACGCCGATCGCGCCGAGTCCCAGGCGGGCGGCATTGAAGAGGTCGGGATTCTCGTCCGCGGAACAGGTGGTCACGCTGCCGTCGGCGAGAACCACCTCGAGCGCGCGAATCTGGGTCGCGAGGCCGCCGAACTTCGCGCCGGTTCCGTGGGTGCCGGTCGAGATCGCGCCGGCGAGAGACTGGACGTCGATGTCGCCGAGATTGGTCATCGCGAGACCGAGATCCCACAGTTTGGGATTCAGCTCGTGCAATCGGGTGCCGGCGAAAGCGGTGACGAGCGCGCCGGACGGCTCGGCGGGAACCACGGACTCGATGCCAGTCAGGTTGTCGAGGCTGATCATCACGCCGTCGGTGGCGGCGGCCGGGGTGAACGAGTGTCCGCCGCCGACGCACTTGACGTGCAGGCCTTCCGTCGCGGCTCGGGCGATCTCGGCACTGAGCTCGGCTACGGTGGCAGGCGTCGCGAAGCGGCGAGGGCTGGCGCTGGCGCTGCGCGCCCAGTTGTGCCACGTGTTCGAATCCATGTCGACACTATTCACCTGGACGACCGTCCAGGTCAACACCCTTACGCAAGTCCGGCTTCGGCGTTCTAATATCGTCGAATGCTGAATCGGCTTCCGGCGGACGAACGTCGCGCGCAACTCGTGGAGTCGGCGATGGGCATCGCGGAAAGGGGCGGAATCAGTTCCGTCACCATCCGTGCCGTCGCCGAGGACGCGGGGGTTTCCCTCGGGGTGGTCCACTACTGCTTCGACAGTAAGGAAGCACTGGTCGCCGCCATGGGTGAGGCGATCGTCCTGCAGCTCAGCGCCGCGCTCCGGTACGCGTTCGGCACCGCGCAGGGCGAGGGTGACCAGAGCGGGCTTCGCGGCCTGAAAGAGGTGCTGCACAGCGGCCTGTCCAATATGTGGCCGATCATCGAGGCGACCCCCGACCGTCAGCTGCTGACGTACGAGATCACCGCGTACGGGCTGCGACAGCAGGCGGCCGGAGCGGAGCTGGCCGGCGCCATCGCGGCGAAGCAGTACCACACGATGGACGACGAGGCGACGGCGTTTCTCGCGGAGACGGCGCGGTACACCGGAACGAAGTGGACCGAGCCGGTGGCGGACATCGCCCGGTTCTGCCTCGCGATCATCGACGGCATCGTGCTGCGGTGGCTCGTCGATCGCGACGGCGAGGCGGTGATCGCACAGCTCGACGACGCGGTGCAGACGATCGCGATGAAGGCGGTCGAGGTGAATTCCGCCCAATCCTGACATGGACACTCGTCCAATTCGGTGATTGACTCCCGTTCTGTGACCACCACCTCGGAACGACTGGATGCCATGCCCAGTGAATCGGCTACCCGCGAGCGGCTCGACGCCGCGACACGCCCGCTCGATCCGCCGCTGGCCGCGGTCGACCTGCCGGCGCTGCGGGCCAACGTCGCGGACCTGGCACGGCGGGCCGGTGGCACCCCGATTCGCGTCGCCAGCAAGTCGGTGCGCAGTCGGGCGGTGCTGGAGGAGGCGCTCGGCTCCGGGCTGACCGCCAACGGCGGCTTCCGTGGCGTCATGTCGTACTCGCTGCGCGAGGCGATCTGGCTCGTCCGCGCCGGCGCCCGTGACGTGCTGATGGGCTACCCGGTCACCGACCGCGGCGCGCTCGCTGAGCTGGCATCCGATCCGTTGCTGCTCGAGTCGATCACCCTCATGATCGACTGCCCCGAACATCTGGACGTGGTGCATGCGGCGGCGGGCAGTTCCGCGGTCCCGGCGCGGGTCTGCCTCGACGTCGACGCCTCGTTGAGGATCGGGCCGGTCCATCTCGGCGTCCGCCGCTCCCCGCTGCGCACTCCCGAGTCGGCCGCAGCGGTGGCGCGCGCGGCGAAGCGGCGCGGCTTCTCCGTGGTCGGAGTGATGTTCTACGAGGCGCAGATCGCCGGACTGCCGGACACCAGCGCGGCGGTCCGGCTCGTCAAGCGCGCGTCGGCGGCCGAGCTGTCCACCCGCCGCGGCCTGGTGGTCGACGCGGTCACCGCGATCGCCGGCACCCTCGAGATCGTCAACAGCGGGGGCACGGGCTCCCTGGAGGTCAGCTCCGCCGACCGGGTGGTCACCGAGGTCACCGCCGGCTCCGGGCTGTTCGTGCCGACGCTCTTCGACCGCTATCGCTCGTTCACGCCGCGACCTGCGATGTTCTTCGCGCTCTCGGCAGTCCGGCGGCCGACCCCGAAGATCGCGACCCTGTTCTCCGGCGGCTACATCGCGTCCGGTCCCGCGGGAGCCTCCCGGGTACCGACCCCGGTCTGGCCCGCCGGGCTCGCACTGCTCCGCAACGAGGGCGCAGGCGAGGTGCAGACCCCGGTCACCGGGCTCGCCGCCGGCGCGCTGCGGATCGGCGACCGGGTCTGGTTCCGGCACGCCAAGGCGGGCGAGCTGTGCGAGCGGTTCACCGACCTGCACCTCGTCGACGCCGACGGCACCCGGACCACCGTGCCCACGTACCGCGGCGAGGGGCAGTGCTTCGGCTGAGCGGCGGCCGGTCGCGGAACCCGGTCAGTGCGCCGAGTCGTGCATCCGCATGAACGCGCCCAGCTCGGCCAGCCCGGCTGGGGTGGAGGGCAGGTAGTGCGTCAGCACGGGGGAGCGCACGATCACTGCCCGCCATTTCCCGCGGGAGACCGCGACATTGAGCCGGTTCCGGGACAGCAGGAAGCCCATGCCGCGCGGAACGTCGTCGATCGAGGACGCCGTCATCGACATCAGGACCACTGCCGCCTCGCGCCCCTGGAACTTGTCGACGGTGCCGACCAGCACCTCGCCGAGTCCCGCGTCGGCGAGGGTTCGCCGCAGCAGGCCCACCTGCGCGTTGTACGGCGCAACCACCAGGATGTCCGACTGGCCGAGCGGTCGCACGCCCTCGAAGGACTGCGGGTCGGACCAGTCCCTGCCCAGTAGTGCCCGCACCTCTGCGAGGATCGCGCCCGACTCCTGTTCGGATTCGGTGGAATTGCCGTCGTGCTCGACGTACAGCGCCGTGACGCCGGGTTCGACATCGGCGAGCGAGCGCGCCGTCGTGACCGATTCCTGGGACTTGAGCTGTCCGTCGTAGGACAGCCGGGAGACGGCCTCGCACACTGCGGGATGCATCCGCCAGGTCCGGTCGAGGAAGTACCCCAGCTCGGGCGGCAGCGCGCCGTGCCCCTCGGCCAGCCAGCCGAGTGCGGAGGTGTCCACGGGCTCCGGATGGGTTCCCTGGCTGACCTGAGGCAGCTGCTGGGGGTCGCCCAACAGCAGCAGGTTCCGTGCCGAGATCCCGACCGCGACGGTGTTCGCGAGTGCGAACTGTCCGGCCTCGTCGACCACGAGCAGGTCCAGGCTGCTCGGCGGTACCCGGTCCGAGTGCGCGAGATCCCATGCGGTGCCGCCGATCACGCACCCCGACTGCTCGTGTTCGGCCAGGAATCCGGCGAGGCCGTCGGACTCGAGCTTCGTCCAGGCCGGGTGCTCGGCCAGGCCGGAGCCGGGCTTCTTCGCGACCCGTTCGCCGGGCACCCCGGCCCGGACGATCCCGTCGAGCATGTTCTCGACCACCGAATGCGACTGGGCGACAACGCCGACCCGCCAGCCGTGCCTGGTCACCAGGTCTGCGATCACCGCGGCGCCGGTGTGTGTCTTGCCCGTTCCGGGCGGGCCCTGCACCGCGAGGTAGGAGTCGTCGAGGTCGAGCAGGGCGGCGGTGATGGCACCCGCCCGGCTCTGCGGATCGGCCACCGGCAGCGGGTTGCCTGACCTGGTCCGGGGCGGCACCCGGCGCAGGATGTCCACCGCGGCGGTCGAGGGCATCGTGGGCAGGGCGGCCGCCATCGCGGCGGCCTGCTCGGCGATCGCGGCCTCGATCCGGTTGGTGCGGATCGGCGGGCCCGGTGCCACGGCCATCGGCAGGCAGAGGTGCTCCTCGGCGCCGCGGCGCAGCACCTCCTCGACGATCAAGACGTCGCGCATCTCGCCGCCCGGCGCGACCTCCTCCTCGAGTTCGATCACCTTGGCGGACACCGCACCCCGGGTGGCCGGATCCTCGGTGCCCACCCCGGTGCCCTTGTCGTACAGGATGTGGACGTCGCCCGCGCGCGGTGTCGACCCGGTGCCCCACCGGCCGCCGATCCGCAGCCGCCGCCGCAGGTTCTGGCGCGCCGACTTGCGGTGCCAGTCCTCGACCACCTCCACGACCTCGGCCACCAGCACGTCGGCGTGGTCCGACCATTCGTCCTCCGGCTGCACGAGCCGATCGAAATGTGCCCACCAGAACGGCTTCCGTTCCCGCCGGTGGTAGCCGACGGCGGCCGCCATCAGTGCCGCGGCCTGCTGGTCGGCCGAGCGCAGAGTGGAGTCTGCGGAACGACCCGTGTCCCCGCCGGGCAGCGTGTCGCCGACGTATTCGCGCAGAGCCAGCTCGGCCGGGCCGGGCTCGTCGGTGACCGACACCAGCACGGGCTGGACGGGGTGCGGGCTCACACCGTGCTCGGCGGCGATGCCCAGCAACCAGTCCCGCAGCCGGTGCGTGGAGACGCAGTCGTACTCGTTGTAGTCGGCGATGCCGTCCAGCAGCTCCTGCGCCTGCACGTCGCGGCCCGCGTCACGCAGCTCGCAGAAGTCCGCGTACGCGACGATGGAGGCCGCCGCGTCGGTGACGTCGCCGCCGCGCAGTTCGTCGCCCATGTAGAGCGGTTCGAGCTTCTTGATCGAGTACGACCGCGCGCCGACCCGGATCGTGGCGCGGACCACCGGGTACAGGTCGACGAGGACGTTTTCGCGCAACAGGGTGTCGACCGCGTCCTCGCCGACGCCGTACCGGCCGGCCAGGCGAAGCAGTGCCGTCTTTTCGTAGGCGGCGTAATGGTAGACGTGCATGCCGGGGAACAACTTTCGTCGTTCGGCGACGTAGTCGAGGAATTCGACCAGGGCTCGGCGCTCCTCCGCGCGGTTGTGCGCCCAGAACGGCCGAAACGTGCCGGTGTCCGCCTCGACCACCCCGAAGAGGTACTCGAGCCCCCAGTCGGGCGAGCCGTCCTCGGCCCACAGCGGGTCGCCCTCGAAGTCGAAGAAGATGTCACCCGGGTCGGGCTCGGGTATCGCGGCGAGGGCGCCCGCGTCGCCGATCACCTCGAAAACCGGTGCGCCGCCGCCGCGTTCCTGCCGGACCTGGGCGGCGGCTTGCGCCTGGAGCGCGGCGAAGGTGCCCTTGCTCATCCCGTCCACCGGTGCCGGCGAGCCGGCGAGGGCGTAGAGATCCGTCACGCCACCACGGATCAGCTTCTCCCGCTGGGAGGTTCGCATCCCGGCGACCAGCAGCAGGTCGTGCGTCCGCTCGATCTCCGGGCCGCAGTGTCCGCACCGGCCGCAGGCCCGATAGCGAGGGTCGCCCCACTGGACGGGGGTCCCCTCGGCCCGGTGCTCGTCGAGCACCCGCAGCAGTTCGGCACGGCGCTGGCGGTACACCGGAGCGATGTCCTCGAGCGGGTACGAGACCTCGCTGTGGTCGCCGAGGATCAGATGCGCCTGCGGGGCGGCCTCGATCCCGTCGGAGGTCAGGGCCTCCGCGTAGGCGGCCAACTGCAGCAGGGCGGTGACCTTGGCGTGGCGCGAGAGCTTCGTGTCGTACACCGCGTACCGGCCGTCCTCACGGACCAGGAAGTCGCAGAAGCCGAGGAACCGTCCGTCGAAGAACGTGCCCTGGTAGATCGCGTCGGCGCCGGACCGGGCGGCGGCCACGGTGGCGCGGTTCGCGCGGGTGAGTTCCTCCCAGTCGTGCCGCGGGCGCTCGATCTGCACCACGCCGTCGCCGAACCGGTCGCGGTAGCGCTCGAGGTGCAGGCGTTCGTGGTCGTCGCCGAGCCGGGAGGTCCGGTCGAGCATGGGGTCCGGACCGTCGTCGCCGGCCGTCTCGATCAGGCCGAGCTTCGAGTCGAGGCGGCGCAGCAGTGCGTACTCGCACTCCGCCGCCTGGGACAGATCACTGGCGCTGTGGATCAGCACGTCGTCGAGGAGGAACACGGCACCGACTATCGCAGAAGCTGCCGACACTTCCCTGGTAGAGACTGGCTGGTCGATTTCGGTCGGCTCGGACCGGGACTTGGTCCATACTCTGCCGGTGCCGTTCTTCGATGGGGCCTCCGGGCAGGTCCACTACCGTCACTGGCCGTGCCCTGACCCCGTGGTCGGCATGGTGTTCCTGCACGGGCTGGGTCAGCACAGCGGGCACTACCACCGGTTCGCGCGGGCGCTCGGCGAGCGCCGCATCGAGGTCTGGGCGCTCGACCACGTGGGCCACGGACTCACCGAGGGTGACCTCGGTGAATACGGACCGCTCGTCGACCTCGGCGAGAACGCGCTGCGCCTGGCCGACATCGCGGCCGCGGACCGTCCCGGGCTCGACCTGGTGGTGATGGGCCACTCGCTCGGTGCGGCGGCGACCGTTGCCGCGCTGACCGCGGACCCGGACAGGTTCGTGGCGGCCGTGCTGTGCGGGATCCCGCGCCAGACGGCGTCCGACCCCGCTGCGGTCGACGAGGTGCGGGCCCCGATTCTCGTGGTGCACGGCGTCGACGACAGGCGGGCCGCGGTGGATGGCGCGCGCGAGTTCGTGGACCGGGTGTCCGGCGCGCAGCTGCGCGAGTATCCCGACGCTGGACACGATCTGCTGCACGAACCGGTGCAGCGCACGGTGATCGGCGACGTCGCAGAGTTCGTGGTCCGTACTACCGTTGCGGGATGACGCCCGACCAGTACCTGAACCTGCTGCGAACCGAGGGACTGCGGCTCGCTGCGATGCCCGCCGACGCGCTGAGCGCGCCGGTGCCCACCGTGCCGGGTTGGACGCTCGAGCGGGTGGTCCGGCACACCGGCAAGGTGCACCGGTGGGTCCGCGCCACCCTGGCCGCCGGCCCGGATGCGCAGCTCGACGGCGCGGCGGGGATCGAGTCCCTGCCGAACGGCCCCGACTGCCTGCCCGCCTACCGGGAGGCGCTCGACGGCCTGCTCGTCGAGTTGGTCGCCCACGACGTCGAGCGGGCCGCGCCGACCTTCGCCGGGCCCGGCACGATTCGGTTCTGGATGCGTCGGCAGGCGCACGAGGTGGCGGTTCACCGGGTGGACGCGGCCGACGCGGTGCATGCGGCGGGCGGTGCCGCGCCGGAGCCCGTCGACGCCGAGGGCGCGGCGGACGGTGTCGACGAGTGGGCCCGGCTGATGCTCGCCCGCGCACTGCCGACCGTGCCGCCGACGCTGCACGGCCGGAGTGTGCACCTGCACGGCACCGACACATCGGACGCCGAGTGGTTGTTGCGGTTCACGCCGGCGGGCGTGCAGGTCGAGTCCGGGCACGGCGGAGCCGACGTCGCGGTGCGCGGCAGCGCCGAGGAGCTGTTGCTGGCGATGTGGCGGCGCAGGCCCCTTGCGGCGCTCGAGATGTCCGGTGACGTGTCGGTTGCGCAGCAGCTCGTCGATGCCGCGAGAATCTGACCGCTCGCGCATGCGCTCAGCCGAACCCGACAGCGCGCTGGTCGACACGATCCGATCGGCCCGGCGGGTGGTGGTCTTCTCCGGGGCGGGCATGTCGGCCGAGAGCGGGGTGCCGACGTTCCGGGACGCGCTTACCGGGCTGTGGGAACGATTCGACCCCGTGGAACTGGCCACCCCGCAGGCGTGGGCGCGCGACAGCGCCCTGGTGTGGGCCTGGTACCAGTGGCGCGCCGCGCTGGTCCGCCGGACCGCGCCGAACCCCGGCCACCGCGCGCTGGCCGAGTGGTCCCGGCGCACTCCGCTCACCGTCGTCACCCAGAACGTCGACGACCTGCACGAGCGGGCGGGCTCGGTTGTCGCCGCGCACCTGCACGGCAGCCTGTTCGCGCCGCGCTGCGCCGACTGCGGCACGCCCGCGGATCCGGGTTTCGCCGCCGCGGAGGAGTTCGATCAGCAGCCCGTCGAGCGCATTCCGCCGCCCGAGTGCATCCGGTGCGGTGGCCTGGTCCGGCCCGGGGTGGTGTGGTTCGGCGAGGAACTGCCCGAACGGGACTGGCGTGCGGCCTCGGACGCGGCGGACGGATGCGACCTCATGCTGGTGGTCGGGACCTCCGGGGTGGTCCACCCGGCCGCGGAACTGCCGCTGCGCGCGGTTCGGTCGGGAGCGACGGTGGTCGAGATCAATCCGGAAACCACGGAGCTGTCCGATCGGGTGACGTACTCGTGGCGGGCGACCGCGGCGCACGCACTGCCGGCGCTCGTCGCCGCGGTCGTCGGCTAGCCGGCGCTCACTCGCACGGTGTCCCATCCGGTGGCGCCGTCCGGGACGGGATCGGCGGCCTCGCCGGTCTGCACGCTCCCGGCGCCGTCGACCGCGCGCACCCGGAGGGTGTGCTCGCCCGCAGGTGCGTCCCAGTTCCAGACCCACTGCCGCCAGCAGTCGTTCGAGTAGTCGGTGGACAGCGCCGCGGGTGACCAGGCGCCGTCGTCGACCTGTACCTGTACCGCGGAGATGCCACGGTGCTGCGCCCAGGCGACCCCCGCGACCGTCGTCGGTCCCGCGGGCACGCGCGCCCGGTCTCGGGGGACGTCGATGCGCGAGGCGGTCTTGATCGGACCGCGCGCCGACCAACCGCGTCGCGTCCAGTAAGCCTCGGCGCGGTCGAAGCGTGTCAGCTCGAGGTCGACCACCCACTTGGTCGCCGAGACGTAGCCGTACAGGCCCGGGACCACCAGTCGGGCCGGGTAGCCGTGTTCGAGTGGCAGCGGCTCGCCGTTCATGGCGACCGCGACCATCGCGTCCCGGCCGTCGGTGAGCGTGGCCGTCGGGCTGCCGGCCGTGAACCCGTCCACGCTGGTCGAGAGCAGCATGTCGGCGTCCGCGTGCACCCCGGCCTCGGCGAGCAGGGCCGAGAGGGGGTAGCCGATCCACACGGCGTTGCCGGCGAGGCCGCCGCCGACCGGATTCGACACGCAGGTCAGGGTCACCATGCGTTCGATCGAGGCGCGAGCGGTCAGCGCGGCGTAGTCGAGGGTGATCTCGCGGTCCACCATGCCGTGGATCCGCAGCCGCCAGTCGTCGGTGGTCAGCGAGGGCACACGCAGGGCCGTGTCCACCCGGTAGAAGTCGTGGTTCGGGGTGATCAGCGGCGTGATCGCGGGAACCGGCAGGTCGGCGCCCGCGGGTAGCGGCGGCGCCGGGGAGGTCGCGGTCGGTACCCGGAAGGCGGCCCGGTTCTCGCCGACCACGCGGCGACCCTCCGCGAGCATCCGGCCGAGGACACCGGACGCCGCGGCCACCGCGGCGGCGGTCAGCGCCAGGACGAGGAAGCGGCGCCGGGGGATACCGACGGCGTCGCCGACCGCGACGGGTTCCAGGGCGCCGGTGAGGCGGCGCAGCGTGAACACCCCGGCGGCGACCCCGGCGACGGTCGGGAGCGCCCACGTCCAGTCGGCGTCCGGTCGGGTGAGCGAGGCCGTCACCCCGACGATTCCGAGCACGACCAGAACGGCGCTGCCTGCCGGTCTGTCGCGTCGCTCGAGGATCCCCGCCACGGCCGCGACCAGCGTGATCACCACGGCCATGCCCGTGAACAGGGCGGTCTTGTCCGAGGTGGAGAAGGTGGCGATCGCCCACTCCCGGATGGCCTGCGGGGTGGCGTCCACGACGGCGGAGCCGACCGCGTAGAAGGGCGAGGCCTCCGCCGCGATCGGCACCGACACCAGTTCCCCGACGGCGAGGGTGATCCCGGCGGCGAGCAGTCCGGCCAGGACGCGGGCGCCCGTGTGGGGCCCAGCGCCCGGGGGCGTGTCGCCGGCGGAACCCATGGCCGCCCGTTCGCCGGACGTTACGTCGCGACGACCAGGTCGCTCGAACCCAGTGCGATCGCGATCTGGTTGAAGAATGCCACGGTGGGGTCGTACACCAACATCGAATCTCCTTCTCTCACTGCAGAAATGAATGGGGCGTTCTCCCGACCAGGTCGAGAGAACGCCCCATTAAGTCACATCGGTGGCCGATTCAGGAGTAGATCGCCTCGATCGCGGTGCCGAACGACTCGTGAATGACATTGCGCTTGAGCTTGAGCGTCGGGGTCAGTTCGCCGGTCTCTACGGTGAAGTCCACGTCCAGGATCCGGTACTTCTTGATCTGCTCCGGGTTCGAGACCTTCTTGTTTCCCTCGGCGACCGCGGCGTCGATCTCCGCGACCAGGTCGGGGTGCTTGACGACCTCGGCCACCGGCAGATCGGCGGCGACACCGTTGCGTTCCCTCCAGCCGGGCAGTGCCTCCTGGTCGATGGTGATCAGGGCGCCGATGAACGGCTTCGCGTCGCCGACCACGAGGCACTGGCTGATCAGGGCGTGTGCGCGCAGGGCGTCCTCGAGCACCGCGGGGGCGACGTTCTTGCCGCCGGCGGTGACGATGATCTCCTTCTTGCGGCCGGTAATCGAGACGAAGCCGTCGGAGTCGATCGAGCCGAGGTCGCCGGTGTGGAACCAGCCGTCGCGAATCGAGTCCGCGGTGGCCGCGTCGTTGTGCCAGTAGCCGGAGAACACGACCGGACCCTTGACGAGCAGTTCGCCGTCGTCGGCGATCCTCGCGGCGTGGCCGTTGATCGGCTTGCCGACGGTGCCGACCTTCTGGTCCTTGGTGGTGTTGACGGTGATCGCGGCGCTGGTCTCGGTGAGGCCGTATCCCTCGTAGACCGGGATACCGACACCCCGGAAGAAGTGGCCGAGACGCGCGCCGAGCGCCGCGCCGCCGGAGACCGCGCGGTCGCACTCGCCGCCGAGCGCGGCGCGCAGCTTCGAGTACACCAGCTTGTCGAAGAGGGCGTGCTTGAGCTTGAGTCCGAGGCCCGGGCCGCCGGCCTCGAGCGCCTCGCTGTAGGCGATCGCGGTGTCTGCCGCCTTGCCGAAGATCTTGCCCTTGCCGCCGTCCTCGGCCTTCTGCTTGGCGGAGTTGTAGACCTTCTCGAACACGCGCGGGACCGAGAGGATGAAGTTCGGCTTGAACACCGCGAACTGGTCGAGCAGCGTGCTGAGGTCGGAGGTGTGGCCGACGGTGACCTTGTTGTCGAACGCGCCGAACGAGATCGCGCGGGCGAACACGTGCGCGAGCGGCAGGAACATCAGCGTTTTGCGGCCCTCGTACATCGCGTCGGCGAGGGCGATCTTGACGGACTGCGATTCCGCGCTGAAGTTGGCGTGGGTCAGCTGGACGCCCTTCGGGCGGCCGGTGGTGCCGGAGGTGTAGATGAGGGTGGCGGCCGAGGCGGCGCCCACCTGCCCGCGGCGCTCGTCCAGTTCCTCGTCCGTGACCGTGGCACCGCGGGAGGTGAGTTCCTCGAGGGCGCCCGCCTCGATCTGCAGCATCTCGCGCAGGGCCGGGGCGGCCTCGGCGACGTCCTTGACGGTGGCGGCGTGCTTGGCGGTCTCGACGACGAGCAGGGCGGTGGCGGAGTCCTCGAGGATCCACTGCGCCTGGTCGGCGGAGGACGTCTCGTAGATGGCGACGGTGCAGCCGCCCGCGGTCCAGATCGCGTAGTCGAGCACGACCCACTCGAACCGGGTGGCGGAGAGGATCGCGACCCGGTCGCCGAGGCCGATGCCGGAGGCCATCAGGCCCTTGGCGACGGCCCTGACCTGGGTCGCGAACTCGGCGGCGGTCACGTCGACCCATGCGCCGCCGACCAGCTTCTTGAAGGGCACGTGCTGCGGGCATTCCTTCTCGAACCGGAACACCGTGTCGGCCATCGAGATGTCTTCCGGGATGGAAAACGATGCCGGAACTTCGTACTCTCGCACTTGGACCCCTCCAGGAACTGCTGACATTACGGGTGTGCATTGGATCACATTCGGTGCCTCGATGCACTCCCGAGGCGTGTCCGGATTGACTGGATCGCCCCGGCGTCCGTCAATCTATCTGTAACTCGAAATCTCGTGAACTGCGTGTTCGCTGCCGCCTCCGGGACGGGGATGAGGCGAACGTCACTTCCCGAGCAGGGTCGTCACCTCCTCGTCGCTGAGTTGGTGGAAGTCGCGATACGCCCCGCCGACACCCCCGAGCCACCGCGGCACCAGGGGGCAGACCACCTCGTCCGCCTCCGTCCGGACCCGCTCGACCGCCTCCTCGGAGGACACCGGGACGGCCACCACCACCTTCGCCGCGCCCGAGGCCCGCGCCACCCGGCACGCGACCGCGGCAGTCGCACCGGTGGCCATGCCGTCGTCCACGATCACCACCACCCGCCCGGTGACGGGCGTCCGCGGGCGGTCACCCCGCAGCAGTCGGACTCGCCGACCGAGCTCGCGGTTCTCCTTCGACTCGACGGCCGCGAGCGCCAGTGGGGTGATGCCCGTCTGCGCGATCACGTCGTCGTTGAGAACGCGCACGTGGTCCTCGCCGACCGCGCCCATCGCCAACTCCGGCTGCCAGGGGACGCCGAGCTTGCGGACGACGATCACGTCGAGGTCGCCGTCCAGTGCGGCCGCGACCTCGGCCGCGACCGGGACACCGCCGCGCGGGAGCCCGAGCACGAGGGGTTTCGTGTCGCGCAGGTGCTCGAGCGACGTGGCCAGCGCGCGACCGGCGATGGCGCGAGTGGCGTACAGCATCCTGATTCGAACCTACGCCGAATCGGGTGCGCTGAACCCCCGGGCGGACTACCTCTCTGTGATCGCGAACCGTCGCAGCGCCAGCGCCGGATTCTTCTCGCGGACCTCCGCGATCCGCTCGGCGCTCGCGTCCGCGCGGGCCGTGCCGACCTGGTCGCCGAGCGAGGCGAGCACCACGCCCATCGGGTCGACGATCATCGAGTTGCCCGACCCGGTGCGCGCGCTCTGGTCCGCGGCCGCCACGTAGACGGTGTTCTCGATCGCCCGCGCCCGCACCAGGGTGGTCCAGTGGTCCTCCTTGAGCGGGCCGGGCA
Source organism: Rhodococcus sp. NPDC059234 (assembly GCF_042754225.1). Taxonomy (NCBI): domain Bacteria; kingdom Bacillati; phylum Actinomycetota; class Actinomycetes; order Mycobacteriales; family Nocardiaceae; genus Rhodococcus; species Rhodococcus sp. NPDC059234. Next base: position 10,883 of record NZ_JBHZAH010000018.1, on the reverse strand, counting down.
CCCACTGGGCGGGGAGGGCCAGCACGTCCGCGCCCGCGTCGACGATCCGCCGCGTGACCTCCGGGAATCGCAGGTCGTAGCACGTCTGCATGCCGAACGTCAGGCCGTCCACGCCGAAGGTGGCGGGCGCCTCGATCGCGCCGGCCCGGATCACGTCCGACTCCCGGTAGCCGAACGCGTCGTACAGGTGCAACTTGCGGTACGTCGCGGCGATCGCTCCGTGCGGGGAGGCCGCGACCAGGGTGTTGGAGACCCGCTCGTCGTCGGCCAGTGCCTCGTTGACCCCGGCCACCAGGTACACCCCGAACTCTGCGGCGATCTCGAGCAGGCCGGAGACGAACGGGCCGTCCAGCGGCTCGGCGGACTCGATCAGCCGCTCGTCGATGCGCGGCGCGGCGAACATCGCGTACTCCGGCGCGACGACCACCCGGGCGCCCCGGGCGGCGGCCTCGCCGGCCAGGTTGCGCAGGGTCAGATGGTTCTCCCGCTTGTCCTGGCCGGCGGAGAACTGGGCTACGGCGATCTCGACCATGACACGAGTATGGCCCAGCCGGCGGGCGCGACGCAGGCGCGCCCGCCGGGGTGTCGCTAGACGGTCGAGGTGAGGTTTCCGTCCAGGAAGGCCTGGTAGGCGGGCAGATCCAGCATGCCGTGCCCGGACAGGCCGATCACCAGGACCTCCGGCTCGGTCAGGCCGCGCGCGTACTCGGCGCAGGCGGCGATGGCGTGGGCCGACTCGGGCGCGGGCACGATGCCCTCGGCCCGGGCGAACAGCACACCGGCGGCGAACGATTCGGTCTGGTCGACGGCCTGGCCCTGCACGTAACCGAGCTCGACGGTGTGGCTGAGCAGCGGCGCCATGCCGTGGTAGCGCAGGCCGCCGGCGTGGATCGGGTCCGGGACGAAGTCCTGGCCGAGGGTGTGCATCTTCAGCAGCGGGGTGAGGCCCGCGACGTCGCCGTGGTCGTAGCGGTACTCGCCCTTGGTGATCGAGGGGCAGGCCGCCGGCTCGGCCGCGACGATCCGGGTCTGGGCCTTGCCGTGCAGCACCTCTCGGATGAACGGGAACGCCAGTCCGGCCAGGTTGGATCCGCCGCCCGCGCAGCCGAACACGACGTCGGCGTTCGCCTCACCGGCGGCGCGCAGCTGCTCGACGGCCTCGAGGCCGATCACGGTCTGGTGCAGCACCACGTGGTTGAGCACGCTGCCGAGGGCGTAGCGGGCGTCCGGGTCGCCCGCCGCGACCTCGACCGCCTCGGTGACGGCCATGCCGAGCGAGCCGGGGGTGTCGGGGAAGTCGGCGAGCATCTTGCGGCCCGACTCGGTGAGGTCCGACGGGCTCGGATGCACGGTGGCGCCGTAGGTCTCGATGAGGTGCCTGCGGTACGGCTTCGAGGCGTAGGAGGCGCGCACCTGCCACACCTCGAGCTCGATGCCGAACTTGGCGCACGCGAAGGACAGCGCGCTGCCCCACTGGCCGGCCCCGGTCTCGGTGGTGATCTTCTTGACGCCGTCCTGGGCGTTGTAATACGCCTGCGCCACCGCGGTGTTGGTCTTGTGGCTGCCGACCGGGCTGACACCCTCGTACTTGACGTAGATGCGGGCCGGGGTGCCGAGCGCCTTCTCGAACTCCCGGGCCCGGATCAGCGGCGCCGGGCGCCACGTCTTGTAGACCTCGCGGATCGCCTCGGGGATCTCCACGTACTGCTCGGTGGTGGCCTCCTGCGCGATCAGCGCGCTCGGGAACAGTGCCTCGAGGTCGGCGGGGGTCACCGGTTCCCTGGTGCCGGGATGCAGATGCGGGGGCGGGGGCACCGGCAGGTCCGCGGCGATGTTGTACCAGTGGGTGGGGATCGGAGTCGGCTCGGGCACGGGTGCTCCTGTCGAGAGTGAGGGCGATTCGGGTACCGCATTGTCGCCTTTGCGACTATCCGAGCCGACCGCGGGTACGAGTCGTCCGGCGGCGTATGCGGTGTGCGTGTCGGCCGGACATGCTCGCATCGACTAAACTCCTGGTGAAATGAGTGACACCGAGCAGCACCCCGAGCCGGAAACCGACAGCACCACCTTTGCCGACCTCGGCATCGACGAACGGGTGCTGCGGGCACTGACCGACGTCGGGTACGAGTCGCCGTCCCCCATCCAGGCCGCCACCATTCCGCCGCTGATGGCGGGCAACGACGTGGTGGGCCTCGCGCAGACGGGCACCGGCAAGACCGCCGCATTCGCGGTCCCCATCCTGTCCCGCATCGACACCGAGCAGAAGCGTCCGCAGGCCCTGGTGCTGGCGCCGACCCGCGAGCTGGCGCTGCAGGTGGCCGAGGCGTTCGGCAAGTACTCCGCGCACATCCCCGGCCTGAGCGTGCTGCCGATCTACGGTGGCCAGGCCTACGGCGTGCAGCTGTCGGGCCTGCGGCGCGGCGCGCAGGTCATCGTCGGCACCCCCGGGCGCGTGATCGACCACCTGGAGAAGGGCACCCTCGACCTCTCGCACCTGGACTACCTGGTCCTCGACGAGGCCGACGAGATGCTCAAGATGGGCTTCCAGGAGGACGTCGAGAAGATCCTCGCCGAGACCCCCGAGTACAAGCAGGTCGCGCTGTTCTCGGCGACCATGCCGCCGGCGATTCGCAAGATCTCCAAGCAGTACCTGCACGATCCGGTCGAGATCACCGTCAAGGGCAAGACCTCGACCGCCACGAACATCACCCAGCGCTGGGTGCAGGTGGCGCACCAGCGCAAGCTCGACGCGCTCACCCGGGTTCTCGAGGTCGAGGACTTCGAGGCGATGATCATCTTCGTCCGCACCAAGCAGGCGACCGAGGACCTCGCCGAACGCCTTCGGGCGCGTGGGTTCTCGTCCGCGGCGATCAACGGCGACATCGTGCAGGCGCAGCGTGAGCGGACCATCGGTCAGCTCAAGAACGGCAACCTCGACATCCTGGTCGCGACCGACGTCGCCGCCCGCGGCCTCGACGTGGACCGGATCTCGCACGTGGTCAACTACGACATCCCGCACGACACGGAGTCGTACGTGCACCGGATCGGCCGCACCGGCCGCGCGGGCCGTTCGGGCGACGCGCTGCTGTTCGTCGCGCCGCGCGAACGCCACCTGCTCAAGGCCATCGAGAAGGCGACCCGGCAGCCGCTGACCGAGATGCAGTTGCCGACGGTCGAGGACGTCAACGCGCAGCGCGTCGCGAAGTTCGGCGACTCGATCACCGAGAGCCTCAGCTCCGACAGCCTGGCACTGTTCCGCCGGCTGATCGAGGACTACGAGCGCGAGCACGACGTCCCGCTCGCCGACATCGCGGCGGCGCTGGCCGTGCAGTCGCGCGACGGCGAGGCGTTCCTGATGGCGCCGGAGCCGCCCGCCCCGCCGCGGCGCGAGCGTGAGCCGCGGCCCGAGCGCCCGGCCCGCCGGTTCGACGACGGCCCGAAGGTCGGCAAGGGCGGGCAGGAACTCGCGACCTATCGGATCGCCGTGGGCAAGCGGCACAAGGTTGCGCCCGGCGCGATCGTCGGTGCCATCGCCAACGAGGGCGGTCTGCGACGAAGCGACTTCGGGCACATCAGCATTCGGCCGGACCACAGCCTGGTCGAGCTGCCCGCGGAGCTGAGCCGCGAGACGCTCGAGGCGCTGCGCAGCACCCGGATCTCCGGCGTGCTGATCCAGCTGACCCCGGACCAGGGGCCGCCCGGGCAGCGTCCGCCCCGCGACGGCGGCAAGTTCGACCGCAAGCCCAAGCGCGACCGGTACTGAGTCCGCACTCGCACAACGCATGAAGGCCCGGCCACCAGGTGGCCGGGCCTTCATGCGTCAGTGCGTATTACCGCTGCGGTGCGGGGGCGGCGGGAGGCTGCACGGTGAAGAGCCCGACCGTCGGCAGCACGATGCAGGTGGCGTCGGGGTAGTTGACGGTGCCGAACAGGGTGGCCGCGACGTCGCCGGGGCCGGTCGCGACGACCTTCGACAGCGAGGGGGTGCCGAACTCGGTGACGCCGTCGATCGGGGTGATGCCGCTGGCGCCGGTGGTGGTGTTGAGCCACACCGCGGTCAGGCCGGACCCGACGGCGACGCCCGAGTACCGCGGCGAGGCCTGGAACCGCAGTTCGCCGTCGGCCAGCGCGACGGCCGGTCCGGTGCTGGTGGACGCGGCGGTGAGGGTGATCGGCAGGTTGGGGCCGCAGCCGATGGTCGGCGACGCGTACGCGAAGGTGCCGAAGCCCGAGACCGCGTCCACGCCGTCCGCGATGCTCTTGGCGACCAGCGGCGAGCGCGACAGCAGACTCACCGCGGCCTTCTCCGACTTGTTGTCGCCGGCGAGGTCACGCAGGTGCGCGATGCCGTCGCTCGGGGGTGCCGGGGTGGAAGCCGCGGTGCCGGTGAACGTCAGAAGTCCCACCGCTCCGATCGCGACAACTGCTGCGGTCCGGCGTGCCAGGGCGGTGGCGTTCACTCGTGCTCCTCGGGTGTCGATGCGTTCGAGGCAAGAACGTACCGGACAACGACACACTCGGCGAGACTTAGATTCCCGCGAGCTGCGCGGCCTGCGCGCCGTCGATCGACTCACGGATCACGTCCGCATGCCCGGCGTGTCGGGCCTGCTCCTCGATCTGGTGCAGCAGCACCCAGCGCACGTCGTGGACGCCCTCGTCGAACCACTGCCCGACCGCGGCCGGAATGACCGGCTGCCGGGCCAGGTCGTCCTCGATGAGGACCTGTGCCGCCATCCGCTCGGCGACCGCCTTCTGGCGGGCGAGCAGGGTTCCGACTGTCTCGGATTCGGTTACCTGCCAGCCGGCGAGCCACCCGGCGACGGGGTCGGGGTCGGCGTCGCGCGGGTCGCCGGTGAGGAGCGCGAGGGCCTGCTCCTCGCCGCGGACAACGTGTTTGAGCAGTGCGGCCAGGCTCATCGAGCTGGCGCTGGGCACACTGCGGGCCTGCTCCTCGGTGAGTCCGGAGAGGGCTCCGCGCAGGGCCGCGCGCTGGCGGGCGAGGATTCCGAGGAGGACGTCGCGTTCGTCGATTGTCATGACTCGAAGCTTGGCACCGATTGCGGACGACTATGGTCCTCGATCGGTCGCGGGTCGGACCAGGCTCAGCGTGCCCGGATCTTGCGCTGTCCGTGCGAGTCTCGGATCGCGTCGACGAGGGTCGACTTGCGGGCGGTGTACCGGGCGCGGAAGTCGTCGCAGTCGTGCACGCCGTCCATCGTCGAGTCGGTGACGAATCCGAAGAACTCCACCGCCGAGTCCACCACCGGGGCGGGCGCGAGGATGCGCAGTTCGTTCACCATGCCGTCCAGGTCGACGATGGAACGCGCGAGTGCCTTCAGGTGCGGGTCGTCCGATTCGAGGGCCTGCTCGAGGTCGGCCTCGGCCAGGGCGTGACTGTCCACGGCGACGATGCTGTTGTGGGCGGTGTCCGTCGCGGCGAGGAAACGGACGTAGATCGAGCGCACCTGGGGGTCGGCGGGGGCCGCGGGGGCCTGCGCTGGAGCGCCGCGGCCGCGACGGGTCGCGAAGACACCCAGCAGCACGCCGACGACCATCGACACCGGGACCGCCCACCACGGTGCGGCCTGCGAGCTGAGTGCGTCGACCAGCGAATCCACTTGCCGACCCTAACAATTGATCGGCACGAATTCGGGGAGCGACATGAACCCGACAGCAACCGAGCGGTTGCATGTCGGGGGGTGTCATGCAACCATGGGGTTGCAGCAAGTATCCGGCCCTCCCGACAGGAGTCTCGACATGACGAACACTCAGGCCGCAGTGATCGACGCCGACCGGTACACGGTGAGCCGCACGGTCGTGGTGAACGCGACCCGGGCGGCGGTGTGGCGGGCGCTCACGGACCCCGAGCACATCGCGAAGTGGTTCGGGCAGACCGCCACCCTCGATGCGCTCGAGGTGGGCGCACGGGGCACCTTCGGGTGGCCCGACCACGGCGTCTTCCCGATGATGGTCACCGAGGTGGACGAACCGAACCACTTCGCCTACCGGTGGTACACCCAGTCCGGCGAGTTCGACGTCGACCGCGCCACCGAGGCTCGCTTCTCCCTTGTCGAGGAGGGTGCGACGACCGTGCTCACCGTCGTCGAGACCGGTTTCGACCGAATCAGCGACGACGAGGAGGTCCGCCGCAGCGGGCTCGACGGAAACCGCCAGGGCTGGGACGCCGAGCTCGACGAACTCGTCGAGTACCTCGAATCGGCGCCGGCATGACCGTGCGGCCGGAGGCCCGGCGCGCCTCGCCGACGGCCGTGTTCGCCGCGCTCGCCGACGAGACCCGTTGGGGGATACTCGAACTGCTCGGCACGCAGGACCTGTCGGCATCCGGGCTGGCCGAGCGGCTTCCGGTGAGCAGGCAGGCGATCGCCAAGCACCTGTCGGCGCTCGAGGGCGCCGGACTGGTCGAGCGGCTCCGCGTCGGCCGCGAGGTTCGTTACCGAGCGCTCGGCTCGACGTTGAGCGCGGTCGGCCGCCGGCTCGAGGACATCGGAGCGCAGTGGGACGCCCGACTCGACCGGATCAAGCACATCGCCGAGAACCTGTAGGCGGGGTCCTAGCCGACGGCCTCGCGGAGGTACGCGAGATCCTCCGCGATGCCGTCGGCCGGGGTCTCGAGGATCACCGGCGCCTGCGCGGCCAGCACCACCGCCGCCAGCACCTCCGGGTCGATCGTCCCGTCGGCCAGGTTCGCGTGCCGGTCGCGGGCCGAGTTGAACTCGTCCCGCGAGTTGTTCAGGTGCACCAGGTCGATCCGGCCGGTGATCGCCTTGATCCGTTCCACCACGCCGACCAGGTCCTCGCCGCCGGCCCAGGCGTGGCAGGTGTCGAGGCAGAACCCGGCGCCGAACTCGCCGACCTCGTCCCACAGGCGGGCGATGTCGTCGAAGTGCCGGGCCATCGCCGCGTCGCCGCCCGCGGTGTTCTCGATCAGGATCGGCACCTCGAAGCCGCCCTTGTCCGCCTGGCGTTCGAAGAGTTTGCGCCAGTTCGCGAAGCCCTCCGCGGTGTCCTCCCCGTCGCGGACGTGGCCGCCGTGCACCACCAGGCCGATCGCGCCGAGGTCCGCGGCCGCCTTGGCCTGTTCCGCGACGGACTTGCGGGACGGGATGCGGATCCGGTTGTTCAGCGATGCCACGTTGATCACGTACGAGGAGTGCACCACCACGTCGATCGGACTGGCGCGAATCTCCTCGGCCCGCGGGTGTGCGGTCACCTTGTTCCACTTCTGGGGATCGGTGAGGAACATCTGCACGACCTCGGCCCCGAGGCGCTCGCCTGCTCCGATGGGATCGTCGTCCTCGCGTACGTGTGCTCCGATGCGCATGGGTACACCCTAGGTGCCGCCGCCGACACCGATCCGGTTCCGCGACCCCGAGACGCATCGTCCGCGACACTGGGACGAAGATCAGGGACTTCCCGGATGACAGGGTGGATCCCTCGACGCCACCATGAATGCGTTCGCATTCACGAGCCCGGCCCAGCACGGAAGACGAAAGGCACTCATGAGCTCGCATGCCCTCGGCGTCACCACGGTGACCGCCACCAAGCCCGCCACCGGATCGACGGTCGCCAGGGCGGTGAACCTGACCAAGACCTACGGGTCGGGAGACACCAAGGTGACCGCCCTCGACGGGGTGTCCGCGGAGTTCGCGCGCGGTGAATTCACCGCGATCATGGGACCGTCGGGATCGGGCAAGTCCACGTTGATGCACTGCCTGGCCGGGCTGGACACCGCGACCTCGGGTTCGGTGCTGATCGGGGACACCGAGCTGACGAACCTCTCCGACAAGCAGATGACCGCGCTGCGCCGGGACCGGATCGGCTTCGTCTTCCAGGCGTTCAACCTGGTGCCCACCCTGACCGCGCTCGAGAACATCACCCTGCCGCTGGACATCGCCGGCCGCAAGGCTGACCAGAACTGGCTCGACTCGGTGCTGTCCCGGCTCGGGCTCGAGGACCGTCTCGACCACCGGCCCAGCGAACTCTCCGGTGGCCAGCAGCAGCGCGTGGCCTGTGCCCGGGCGCTCGCCGGTCGGCCCGAGATCATCTTCGGCGACGAGCCGACCGGCAACCTGGACTCGCGGTCCTCGGGTGAGGTGCTCTCGATCCTTCGCGCCGCGGTCGACGAGTTCGGTCAGACGGTCGTCATCGTGACCCACGACCCGCGCGCCGCCAGCTACGCCGACCGGGTGGTGTTCCTCGCGGACGGACAGATCGTCGACGAACTGCGCGAGCCGACGGCGGACACCGTGCTGGACCGGATGAAGCGCCTCGACACCACCGAGTCCACGGACACGCACGCCGCCCAGCCCGCAGAGCAGGTCTGAGCCGTGGCCTCACCCATGCGCAAGGTCTCGCTGCGGAACCTCGCGGCACACAAGGTGCGCCTCGCGCTCACCGTCCTGTCGGTGGTGCTCGGCACCGCGTTCGTGACGGGTTCCTTCGTCTTCACCGACACCCTGCAGAAGACGTTCAACGGGCTGTTCGAGGATGCGGCCAAGGGCGTCGACGTCCGCGTGAGCAGCCAGGAGAAGGGATCGAGCGGAGTCCCGCTCACCACCCTCCCGGCGGTCGAGGCGGTCGACGGGGTGCGGGCCGTGGTGCCCGCGGTCAACGGTCAGATCGTGCTGCTCGGTGCCGACAAGAAGCCGGTGCAGACCGGCGGCGCGCCCAGTATCGGCGAATCCTATGCCCCGAACAGTCAGCACCTGGGCGATCCCGGTCCCTTCGTGCAGGGCGTCCCGCCCGGCGCGCCCGGACAGGTCGCGCTCAACGAGGGCGGCGCGCTCAAGGCCGGACTCGCGGTGGGAGACCACACCCAGGTGCTGGTGCCCGCGCACGGCGTGCTCGACGTGACGGTGTCCGGCATCTACAAGCCACCCACCGACACCGGCGGATTCGTCGGCGCACTCTTCGATGCCGGCCAGGCCACGGAGCTGTTCACCGACGGCGCGCACGCCAACTACGTCGACGTCGCCGGCGACGGACTGTCGCAGTCGGAGCTGCGGGACCGGGTCGCCGCCGCGATGCCCGACTTCAAGGTGCAGACCGGTGACCAGGTCCGCGAGGAGGTCAAGGAGGAGGTGACCTCCGCGCTGAGCTTCATGAACTACTTCCTGCTCGCGTTCGGCGCGATCGCCCTGCTGGTCGGCACGTTCATCATCTACAACACCTTCGCGATGATCGTCGCCCAGCGACTGCGCGAGCTGGCGCTGCTGCGTGCGGTCGGGGCCAGCCGCAAGCAGGTCGGCCGGTCGGTGGTGCTCGAGGCGCTGGTGGTCGGGCTGCTGGGCAGCGTGCTCGGCATCGCCGCCGGTGTCGCGCTCGCCTACGGGCTGCGCTCGCTGCTCAACACCTTCGACGTGGGGCTGCCGAGCGGCTCACTGCAACTCGCGCCGCGCACCGTGATCGTGGCGCTGGTCGTGGGTGTCCTGGTCACGGTCGTCAGCGCCTACGCGCCGGCCCGCCGGGCCGCGAAGATCCCGCCGGTGGCCGCCATGCGCGAGGAGTTCTCCTCTGCGGGCGAGTCGTTGCGGGTGCGCACCCTCGTGGGCGCCGTGTTCGCGGCAGTGGGTGTCGTCGCGCTGGTGGCAGGTTCGCGGGGCACCGGGGGAGGGGCAGCCGCCATCGTCGGACTCGGCGCGGGCGCGCTGGTGATCGCGGTGCTGCTCGCCGCGCCGGCCCTGTCCCGGCCGGTGGTCGGGGCGCTCGGTGCGGTGCTCGCCCGACCGTTCGGCCCGATCGGACGGCTGGCCCGGACCAACGCGGTCCGCAACCCACGCCGCACCGCCGCGACGGCGTTCGCGCTGACACTCGGACTGATGCTGGTCACGGTCATCGGGGTGTTCGGATCGTCCGCGAAGGCGAGCGTGAACTCGTTGGTGGACACCGGGGTCAAGGCCGACTACATCCTGGTCGGTCCGCCCCAGATCGGTGTCCCGGTCGGCGCGGCCGCTGCGGTCCGGACCGTCCCGGGCGTCGCGGCGGCGGTTCCGATGCACGGTGTCTCCACCAAGATCGGCGACGACGAGGTGATGGGGACCGGCATCGGCGGACAGCTCGACGGCGTCCTCGAGTACACCCTGGCACAGGGCAGTGCGGACCTGGCCGGCAACAACCTCCTGGCGTCGGAAAGCTATGCCGCCAAACGGGACTGGAAGCTCGGCTCGCCCGTCACGATGACGAACAAGGACGGGGTCGAGGTGACCACCACGGTCACCGGCATCTACGACGACAGCCAGCTGCTCGGCGACTGGGTGGTCTCCGACCAGGTGTACGACCAGTTGACGCCGGCCACGATGCGCGCGGACTGGGCGGTGCTGGTGAAGGCGCAGCCGGGCACCGACATGACGACGCTGCGTGCGGACCTCGAGAAGGGCACCGATCGGTTCCTGGTCGTGCAGGTCAAGGACCGGGAGCAGTTCAAGGGGACGCAGGGTCAGCAGATCAACACCCTGCTCGCCGTGCTGTACGGGCTGCTCGCGCTCGCCGTCGTGATCGCGATCCTCGGCATCGTGAACACCCTGGCGCTGTCGGTGGTGGAACGGCGCCGCGAGATCGGAATGCTCCGCGCGGTCGGCATGCAACGACCGCAGGTGCGCCGCACCATCTATCTCGAGTCGGTGCTCATCGCGGTGTTCGGCGCGACGGTCGGCGTACTGCTCGGTCTCGCGTTCGGATGGGGCTTCGTCAGCACGCTCGCCGACCAGGGCCTGGACATGATCGCGGTGCCGTGGGGTCAGGTGGTGGCCATGCTGCTCGGCTCCGGTGTGGTCGGGGTGCTGGCCGCACTGTGGCCGGCGGTCCGGGCGGCGCGGACCAAGCCGCTGGAGGCGATCGCCGGGCTCTGATCGGAAGCGGCCGGG
>NZ_JBHZAH010000017.1:0-59607 GCF_042754225.1 Rhodococcus sp. NPDC059234 | reverse complement strand
GATTCGTTCGATCCGCCGGGCCCCTCGCGCAGTTCGGGCCTACAGGCCGGGACGCTTGCCGATCGTCAGGGTGACCTCGCCGGTGTGCGCGAAGAAGTCGTTGCCCTTGTCGTCGACGACGATGAACGCCGGGAAGTCCTCGACGTCGATCTTCCAGACCGCCTCCATGCCGAGCTCCTCGTACTCGATGACCTCGACGTGCTTGATGCAGTCGAGCGCCAGGCGAGCCGCGGGGCCGCCGATCGAGCCGAGGTAGAAGCCGCCGTGCGTGTCGCAGGCGTCGGTGACCTGCTTGGATCGGTTGCCCTTGGCCAGCATGACCATCGAGCCGCCCGCCGCCTGGAACTGCTCGACGTAGGAGTCCATCCGGCCCGCGGTGGTCGGGCCGAACGAGCCCGACGCCATGCCGTCCGGGGTCTTCGCCGGGCCGGCGTAGTACACCGGGTGGTCCTTGAGGTACTGCGGCATCTCCTCGCCGGCGTCCAGGCGCTCCTTGATCTTGGCGTGCGCGATGTCGCGCGCGACGACCAGCGGGCCGTTCAGCGACAGCCGGGTCTTGACCGGGTGTTTGGACAGCTCGGCGAGGATCTCCGGCATCGGCTTGGTGAGGTCGATCTTCACCGCGGCGCCCTTGCCGGTGCCCGAGACGCCGGACGTCTCGGCGTCGAGCTCGGTGTCGGTGACCTCGGGCAGGAACCGGCCGGGGTTGAACTCGAGCTGCTCGAGGAACACGCCCTCGGGGGTGATCTTCGCCTTCGCCTGGCGGTCCGCCGAGCAGGAGACGGCGATCGCGACGGGCAGCGAGGCGCCGTGCCGGGGGAGTCGGATGACGCGGACGTCGTGGCAGAAGTACTTGCCGCCGAACTGCGCGCCGATGCCGATCTTCTGGGTGAGCTCGAAGACCTGCTTCTCGAGCTCGTGGTCGCGGAAGCCGCGGCCGGTGATCGCGCCCTCGGTGGGCAGCTCGTCGAGGTAGTGCGCCGACGCGTACTTGGCCGTCTTCAGCGCGAACTCGGCGGAGGTGCCGCCGACCACGATCGCGAGGTGGTACGGCGGGCAGGCCGCGGTACCCAGCGAGCGGATCTTGGCCTCGAGGAACTGCATCATCGAGTCCGGGTTCAGGATGGCCTTGGTCTCCTGGTACAGGTACGACTTGTTGGCCGATCCGCCGCCCTTGGCCATGAAGAGAAACTTGTAGGAGTTCTCGTGGCCCTTCGCGGTGTCCGCGTACAGCTCGATCTGCGCGGGCAGGTTGTTGCCGGTGTTCTTCTCCTCCCACATGGTGATGGGAGCGTTCTGGGAGTAGCGCAGGTTCAGCCGGGTGTACGCGTCGTACACGCCGCGGGCGATCGACTCCTCGTCGTCGCCGGGGGTGAGCACCTGCTGGCCGCGCTTGCCCATCACGATCGCGGTTCCGGTGTCCTGGCACATGGGCAGGACGCCCGCCGCGGAGATGTTCGCGTTCTTGAGCAGGTCCAGCGCGACGAACTTGTCGTTGTTCGACGCCTCGGGGTCGTCGAGAATGCTCGCGACCTGCTTCAGGTGGTCGGTGCGCAGGTAGTGCGAGATGTCGTGCAGCGCGGTCTCGGTGAGCAGTCGCAGCGCCTCCGGCTCGACTTGCAGGAAGGTCCGCCCGTCGGGTCCCTCGACGGTGGACACCCCCTCGGTGGTGAGCAGCCGGTACTCGGTGGGGTCCTCACCGATCGGCAGCAGGTCCTCGTAGAGGAAGTCGGCCATCGTTACATCTCCTGAACATGGGCGTGTGGAGTCCAGTTCAGGCTAAACGTGCGCGTCCGCCGCGCCGAAGGCGGGGATCATACGGCCACCGGACCCGATGTGGTGCGGCTCCGGTGCGGGCACACACGGGCAATCGAGTGTGGCGACAGTCACATTGGCCTTCGCGGCGATCCGTACACTGGTCGGGGTGCAACGAACAGGTGGGCAGGTGAAGCGCATATGAGCGTCGAGGCCGGATACGCGGACTCCGTCGGCGAGGTCGAGTATCCCTCGGACGCGCCCCGCCCCCGACATCGGTTCCACGCCTACCTCGACGTCGCCGTCGTGGTCGTGGTGCTCGTCGGAACCAACCTCGTCGCACACTTCACCAACGCCTGGGCGAGCGTCGCCACCGTGCCGATCGCGGCGGTCGTGCTCGTCGCGCTGACCAAGCGCCGCGGGCTCGGCTGGGCCGAACTCGGCCTGTCGCCGCGGCACTGGCGCAAGGGCTCGCTGTACGCGTTCGCCGCGGTCGGCGTCGTGCTCGCGGTGGTCGCGGTCGGGGTCGCACTCCCGATCACCCGGCAGTTCTTCATGGCCGACCGCTACGCCACCGTCTCCGGTGCGCTCATCGCCTCGATGATCGTGATCCCGCTGCAGACGGTGATCCCGGAGGAGCTCGCGTTCCGCGGGGTGCTGCACGGCACCCTGGACCGGGCCTGGGGTGCGCGCGGCGTCTTCGCGGCGGGTTCGCTGCTGTTCGGGCTCTGGCACATCGCCTCGTCGCTCGGCCTCACCACCGGCAACAAGGGCCTGACCGGGATCCTCGGCGGCGGCGTCGCCGGGCAGGTGCTCGGGATCGCCGGTGCGGTCGCGGCGACCACGGCCGCCGGTTTCGTGTTCACCTGGCTGCGTCGTCGCAGCGGCAGTCTGCTCGCACCGATCGCCCTGCACTGGTCGCTCAACGGTGTGGGCGCGCTGGCGGCCGCCCTCGTGTGGCACATGACGTTGAGCTGACGTCGAGATGACCGCCGCCGCGACAGCCGTGACGGTGTTCCACCGCGAGCCGGAGGCGGTGACCTTCGTCGACTGGGCGGACCGGATGGGTGCGGCCGCCGCTCACGCAACCGGATTCGTCGAGGCGCGCGTTGCCGCGGGCGAGGCGCCCGAACTCGACTGGGCGCTCTCGGTCACGTTCGACTCCGAGGCGAACCTGCAGCTGTGGCTGGACGACCCGGACCGCAGGCGCCTGCTGGCCGAGGGGATGGCCGTGGGCTGTCGCCGCGCGAGCGCGGACCTGATCCTCGTCCGGGACCACCTGCCGCCGGGCACCGCGGTCTTCGAACACCCCGTTGCTCCGGGCCGGGAGCGGCAGTTCGTGGGGGCGCAGGCGCGGCTCGCGGCGGTGATCGCCGAGTTCCCCGGATTCGAGGGCTCGGCCGTGCTCGGCCCGCGCGGACCGGGCCGCTGGTTCGCGGTGCTCCGGTTCCGCACCGACCGCCAGCTCGCCGCCTGGTTGGAGTCGGCCGAGCGTGACGAGGCGCTACCGGCATTGAGATCGGAACTGACCGAGGACTTCGCGGTGATCGCGAGCAGCGCGCCGTTCGGTTCGATCCTGCGCGTACAGGACGGCAGGGCCACGGTAACGCCGCGGTGGAAGACCGCGATGCTGGTCCTGCTCGCGCTGTACCCGACGGTGATGACGCTGTCGCGGTTCGTCACGCCCCGATTCGTCGACTGGGGCGCACCGCTGTGGCTGTCGACCTGGCTCGGCCAGGTCGTCAGCGTCGGACTGCTGACCTTCGTCCTGATGCCCGCGGTGACCGCGCGGTTCCGGCGTTGGCTCGATCCGGTGGACGGGGCGGGCACCCGGATCAGCCTCGCCGGCGCCGCGGCCGTCCTGCTGCTCTACGCCGCGACACTGGCCCTGTTCGGGTCGATGCGCTGGCTGCAGTTCTGGGACTACGCGCGCTGACGCCGGCGGGCGGTCAGTGCAGGACTTCCCGGTGCTCGTTGGCGTACGGAATGTGGTCGTCCGTGCGGCCCGACTGCAGCTTGCTCACCCAGTTCGGATCGGCGAGCAGCGCTCGGCCGACGGCGACCAGGTCGAACTCCCCGTTCTCGAACTGCGCGAGCAGACGGTCGACACCGACGGTGCCGGACGCCCCGTCGGGGGTGAACGCCGTGGTGAAGACCTTGTCGAGGCCGACCGAGCCGACCGTGATGGTGGGCAGCCCGGTGAGCTTCTTCGTCCACCCCGCCAGGCCGAGGTCCGCGTCGGCCCCGGTCAGGTCGGCGAACGCGGGCTCCCAGTGCCTGCGGGTGGACGCGTGCAGTACGTCGACGCCGGCGGCAACCAGTGGCGCGAGCACCTGTTCCAGCTCGGCGGGCGAGTCGGCGAGTCGGGCGTCGTAGTGGTTCGACTTCCACTGGGAGTAGCGGTACACGATGGCGAAGTCCTCGCCGACGGCCTCCCTGATGGCGGCGACCACCTCGGCGGGGAAGCGGGTGCGGGCACCGAGCGTGCCGCCGTAGCCGTCGGTACGGACATTCGTGCGTGCCCAGAGGAACTCGTCGAGCAGGTAGCCGTGCGCACCGTGCAGTTCGATGCCGTCGAAGCCGACGTCCTTCGCGTTCACCGCGGCCGCCACCCAGGACTCACGCAGGTCGTCGAGGTCGGCTGTGGTGAAGGCCCGGCCGAGGGGTGTGCCGTCGAGGGCGAGACCGGACGGGCTGACGGTGGGTGCGTCCGGATTCAGCCGCGGGTGGTCACCTCGTTCGACGCCGAGATGCCACAGCTGCGGGATGATCGAGCCGCCCTCGGCGTGCACGGCGTCGACGACCGACTTCCAGCCGCGCAGGCTCTCGTCGCCGTAGAGGCGCGGGACCCGGGTGTGCGGCCCGGCCGCCGGGTCGGGGATGTAGGTGCCCTCGGTGATGACCAGCCCGACCCCGCCCGCCGCGCGTCGGCGGTAGTACTCGGCGACGTCGTCGCCGGGAATCCCGTCCGGGGAGAAGGCCCTGGTCATCGGGGCCATGGCAAATCGATTGTTCAGCTGGAGCGACTTGACGGCGAAAGGCTCGAAAAGTCCGTCTACGGGCAAGGGGGTGCTGGGCTCGGTCATGACCCCTGGTAACTACATGCAGGCGCACCTTATTCCGGCGGGTTACTCGTCCCCGGCCTCACGCGCGAGGCGCTGCTGCCGCGCGATCCGACGCTGCTCCTCCGCGCGTTCGCGACACTGCCGGAGGAAGGCCTCGTCGTCGTCGGGATTCTGTGCGATGTGTCGACCTGGCCGTTCGTACTCCCCGAACGTGGACGGGTGCGGACGCTGGTTCGGCGGGCGAGCCGGCCCGTCCGGACGGCCGAGGACCAGCCAGAGGATCGAGCCGATCGTGGGCACCAGCAGCACGATCAGGATCCAGCCGATCCGGGGGAGATTGCGAACCTCCCAGTCCTGCCTGGTCAGCACGTCGACCAGACAGAAGACCCACAGCAGCAGTGTGATCAGCCCGAATGCCATGTACGGCATGTGGAAGGTTCCTCCCCGATATTGCTGCGCCGCGCGCCGATGCGCGCACCGTTGACCTCCGGCACCGCGCAGCGAGCACCGCGGCGCCGATCGACCCCCGCGGGAAGGCTACGCGGCGGGCGTCGGGGCCGACGGCTAATTCGTGAGCCTTGCTCAGGATGTGGAACGCCGGAGTGGTGGGGAGGGCTCAACCCTCGTCGAGGGCTACCCACTGCCCGAACGGCGGCGGTCCCTCGCCGTGCACCTTGATTCGGTGCTGTCCCTCGTCTCCGTGTTTGACGTGCATCCATTCGTAGCCGTGCAGGACGTGCTGCTCCGCCGCCGACGTGTCGGTGACGACGAGATCGCCGTTTGCCTGCTGCTCGAACGAGAATCGGCTCTCGGGTGCGATGACCCACCACGTTTCTTTGGCCATGACAGCCTCGTCCTCCTCGGGGAGGGAAGGGTGTGGATACCTCCCGAGACTACCGCCGATCGGTTCCGCGGTCTCCCTGCCCGATGACTACTGTTGTGACTGGTGAAACCGGTGTGACTGGCGACACCAGAGTGACTGTGGTGAAATGCACAAAACCGTCAACACTACCGGCGGCCGTGGTTTCGAAACGTCAGGCGCACCGGTAGTCCGGCCATCGAAGATGCGAGGCAACGTGCAGGTTTCCCGTCGAGAACTCTTCAGGTACGCGGCTGTCGGTTCGGCGGCCCTCGGTATCGCCGCGCTCGGGTCGAATTCCCTTGCGCAGGCCGCACCCAACCTCGGCACGCTCGTCGACTACGCGGGCGGCGTGCCCGATGCCCAGGCGATCAAGGCCGCCGGTCACGCGGGCGCGATCCGCTACGTCTCCGACCGCAGGCCCGACGCGAAGTGGATGACCGGCAAGCCGATGCTCGCCGACGAGGCGACCGCTCTCGCCGCGGCGGGGCTGGAGGTGGTCTCGTGCTACCAGTTCGGCAAGGGCAGCACGGCCGACTGGCGCGGAGGTCTCGAGGCCGGCAAGCGGCACGCGCAACGCGGACTCGAACTGCACCGGGCGGCGGGCGGTCCCGACGGCGCTCCGATCTACGCCTCGATCGACGACAACCCGAGCGATGCCGACGTCGAGGCGTTGATCATGCCCTACCTGCAGGGCTGGGAATCGGTTCTCGGCCACGCGAACACCGGCGTGTACGCGAACTCGCCGACCCTCGACGCCCTGGTCGACGAAGGCCTGGGGGCGTACTACTGGCAGCACAACTGGGGTACCCCGAAGGGATACGTGCATCCGTCCGCGCACCTGCACCAGTACGAGATCGACAAGCGTGCCATCGACGGTGTCGGTGTCGACCTCAATGCGATCCTGCGGGCCCAGTACGGCCAGTGGTCACCGAGCTGACGCCCGGACGACGCAGCTCAGTGACCACCCACCTGGTGGAGCTCGGTCAGCAGAGGGGCTTGGCGAGGTCGTAGATGTGCTGCGCCTGTTCCTGAGTCGCGGGCACGCCGTTGTTCCCGGCCCGGGTCTCGAGGCCGGTCACGACCTTGGTCTCGTCCTGGTTGGCGTCGATGTCCGCGCAGGTCTGGTTGAGGATGTCGGCGATTGCCGCATCGTCGCGACCCTCGGCGAGGCTGGGGAAGCCAGCCTTGAAAGCCACGGTGAAGGTGGTCGTCTTGACGTTGTCCACCGCACCCTGGGCCTTGCTCACGGCGCTGCCGGCCGCCGCGCTGGCCGAGGACACCGCTCCGCCGACGGCGCTCGCGGCCGAACTCATTGCGGCGGAAGCCTTGTCCTTGGCCGAGTTCGCGGTGGTGGTCGTGGTGTCGCTGCTGTCCGAACTACAGCCCGCGACGGCGAGTGAAATGGCAGAGGCGGCGATTACTGCTGCTGCGATTTTCATAGTCGCCAAGCGTAGACCTCGGCGGCCGCCGGACCCGGGAATTCGGGCCGTAACGGCGCGGGTCCGGTTGTACGACGTACAGGACACGACAACCGATTCAATCGAGACGGAGAACATCCCATGAACGTGGTCATCGACTTCCTCTACGCCGTGGCGTCGGACATCTACCAGGGCATCTCGGCGGGGTCGACGGCACCGTCCACCCCGCCGCCGACGAAGCCCTGAGCCGGCGGCCGACCGTCAGGCGCCGACCGCCGCGAGCCACTGCCTGGCATCGTCCGGCAGCGCGCCGGCGGCCTCGGCGCTGCGGCACCACCGCTTGGCCATCTTGAGGAACTTCATCGGGTTGTAGACGTCCTCCTCGCAGGACCACAGGCCGTCACCGGCGTAGTGCAGGATGGTCAGATTCGACGCCCCGTGCGCGCTGCCGTCGCCGGGGTCGGGCATCGGGTTGTCGATCTCGCAGATCACCCAGCCCCGCTGCTCGTCGATCGTGTACCAGAGCGCGGGAAATTCCGTCATGTGGCTGCCGGGGAAGCTGTTCATCGTGCGGATCACCCACTTGCGGATCTCCTCGCGTCCGGAGAAGTTGCCGTAGGCGTGCTCGATGTAGGACGCGTCCTCGGTGAACATGTCCGCGAAGAGGTTCCAGTCGCCGGTCCGCTTCGCCTCCGCCACCGTGCGCTGGTAGCCCGCGAACGCCTCCTCGAGCTGCGCCCGAGTCCATCGACCGCCCTCGGTCGCCGTCGCCTTGTTGCCGTGGTCCAGCTCGGTCACGCTGCCTCCGTCGTGGGTCGTCTCGTTACGTCGATCATGTTGTGCCGGTTCAGGTCTGAGTGTGTGCGGTGGGGGAGGTCGCCAGTTCCGGCTCCTCGGCCAGCACGTGCAGAGGTCGTTCGCTGCCACTGTCGCCGTCCGCCCGCCAGGACAGCACCGACCAGCGCGACAGGCCCGACAGCGCCGAGCCGAGGCTGCCGAACGAGCCGGTGGACAGGGCGGAACCGGCCGAGCCGATGGAGCCTATCGAGAGGATCGAGCCCACGCTGCCGATCGAGAGGATCGAGTACGCCGAGCCGATGGACAGGATCGAACCCTCGGAGCGGATCGACAGGATCGAGCGCTTGGCGTGGGTCGACTTCCAGGAGTGCTGCTTTCGGGAACTCTGGGGGGAGGCCATTCCCTGGTGTACCACAGGGGCCGCACATGACAGAAGGGCTCCTCGCGATGCGCGAGGAGCCCTTCCGTCGTGTACGTGGCGTCAGGGGACGAAGACCGTCCCCACCGTCGGGAGGAAGCTGCAGGTGATGGGGGCGGCGCCCTCGGCCTGCGTGGTCAGTCCGCCCGAGATCACCGCGAGCACGCGGCCGTGGCCGGTGTTGGCGATCGCGGAGAGCGTCGCCGGACCGTCCGGGTTGATCCGCGAGGCGGTGGTCAGGGTCGCATTGCCGGACGTCCGGTTGTCGATGTTCACCCAGGACACGGTCAGCGGGTTGGGCTGCTGCGCCGTGGCCGACTTGGTGCCGAGCGCGGTGAACACGAAGCCTGCCTGGCCGGCGGCGGGGCCGGGAGGCGGCAGGTGCGCGGGGCCGGGAACGGCAAGCGCGGTGCCGATCGAATCGGAGCTGGCGCCGATGCAGCCCTTGCCGATGGTCGGGTACAGGAACTGTGCGATCACCGGGCCGTCCTTGGGCGGCAACGCCGGTCCGCCGCCACCGCTGCCGTCGAGGAAGGTGATGACCTTCTGGAGGGTTTCCTTCGTCTGCGGAGGCAGGTTGGAGGACTCGAGCAGTGCCTTCGCCTGCGCGAGCAGGTCCGCCTGCGGGCCGCCGGCGATGTCGATCGGCTGGCCGATGTCGAGCGGGCCTGCCGCGGCACCGAGGATGGCGGGCGCGAGAGACGCGAGGGCCTCGATGTCCAACCCGGCGGGCAGCTGGATCGGGGCGGGTGCCGGTGCGGGCTGCGCGAGCGCGCCCGCCGGTACGGCGATAGCTGCTGTGGCGGCAATCGCCAGCGCGGTGATCGTTCTGCGCGGTCGTCGCGTACGAAGCACGATGTCCCCATCCTTTGTTCTCGAGCGTCGGCTGGTCCTGGCCGGCCACTCAGTGTCGAGGGGCCACTCTATGCAGGCCACCTGGCGTTGTACAGCGATTGAAATGCCCGTCCCATGTGATGGTGATGGTCCAGGTGGTTCGGGGCAGTCTATTCACACGCTGTACGACCGATGCTTGCCCGGTGAGAATAGCCTGTGGCTGGAGTGAAGATTGAGATTGTTGATGCAACTGTTATGGATGTGAATTTGCCGGTTCGGGTCGGCCGGGGCCACTGACGTAGGCTCCGAGGACTCAAGGCTTCGGGTTCGCCCCGTCGGTCCACCTCACACGGGAGAACGCGAACACTGTGTCCGAGACGCCCTCCGCATCCGCGGTCCGAAGCCCCAGCACGAGCGCCCGCGTCGCGCGACTCCTGCGCCTGGCACCGCTGCTCCTGGCCGTCTCGGTGCTCGCCCGGATGGCGTGGAGCCTGCTGAGTCCCAACGGCATGAACCTGGTCGACCTCCACGTGTACGTGGACGGCTCGGCGGCGCTGCTGCGCGGGAACCTCTACGACTACACCTACTCGGAGTTCACCCCGGACTTTCCCCTGCCGTTCACCTATCCGCCGTTCGCGGCGCTGGTCTTCCTGCCGTTGCACTACCTCCCGTTCGGGCTGGTGGGGGTGTGCTGGCAGCTGCTCACCATCGGTGCGCTGTACCTGCTGGTCAAGATGAGCATCGAGCTGTTGCTCGGCACCCGCGGCCTCGAACCGCGCTGGACCTCGATCGCGCTGGTCTGGACCGCCGTGGGTATGTGGACCGAACCGGTCCGGACCACGCTCGACTACGGCCAGGTCAACGTCTTCCTCGCGCTGGGCGCGATGGTCGCGGTGCGCAGCAGTCGCTGGTGGGTCGCCGGCGGACTGGTGGGGTTCGTCGCCGGTATCAAGCTCACGCCCGCCATCACCGGCCTCTACTTCGTGCTCCGGCGGCGGTGGAAGGCGGCGGTGTTCTCGGCGGTCGCGTTCGGACTCACGGTCGGAGTCAGCTACCTCCTGATCGGTTCCGAGGCGCGCCGCTACTTCGAGCACCTGCTCGGTGACGCCTCCCGGATCGGCCCGGTCGGGTCGGTGTGGAACCAGTCGGTGCGGGGAGCGCTGAGCCGGGTGGTCGGGCACGATGTGCAGAGCGGGCCGCTGTGGCTGACCGCGGTCGCGGTACTGGCGGCGCTCGCCTTCTTCGCGTGGCGGTCGCTCGGTCGCGACGACCTGCTCGGCACGCTGCTGGTGGTGCAGATGCTGGGACTGCTGATCTCGCCGATCTCGTGGTCGCATCACTGGGTGTGGTTGATCCCCATGCTGATCTGGCTGGTGCACGGGCCGCTGTCGGGCCTGCTGGGCTCGCGGATCCTCGCGGGCTGCTGGCTGGTGTCGATCCTGGTCGGTGTGCCCTGGGTGCTCAGCTTCTTCCAGGAGACGATCTGGCTGATCTCCCGGCCCGCGCTGCTCGCCTGGCTGGGCGCGGTGAACGTCGTGGGAGCGGTGGCCTTCTACGCGTGGGTGATCTATGCCGGACGGCTCACTCGGCGGCGAGCCGATCGATCTCCCGAGCCAGTGCCACGTCCAGTTCCGTGAGCCCGCCCTTGAAATGGGTGGAACAGGTGAACGTGACGGTTCGCCAACGGATGTCGATGTCCGGGTGGTGATTGCGGGCTTCGGCGGCTGCGGCGACGCGGTCGACGAGGGCGATGGCGGCGGGGAACGTGGGCAGTTCGACGGCCCGGACGATCTCCGATCCCACCCGCTGCCAGTGCGGCAGCCCGGCGAGCGCGGTGTCGACCTCGGCGTCGGTCAGCAACTCGGCCATGACAATGATGGTCCCATGCGGAGGGGTGTGGGCGACAGTGCCGAGCGACGGGAGGTCGCTGCGGCCGCGATCGTGCACGCCGGCCGGTTGCTGCTGGCGCAGCGGGTGTCGCCACCGGAGTTGGCCGGGTTGTGGGAGTTGCCGGGCGGCAAGATCGAGGCGGGGGAGACCCCGTCCGAGGGGCTGCGCCGGGAACTGCGCGAGGAGCTGGGGGTCGAGACGGTCGTGCGCGGCCGAATCGGCGCGGACGTGCCGCTGCCCGGCGCAATGGTGCTTCGGGCGTACGTCGTCGAGCTCGAGTCCGGAACCCCGACGGCGCTCGAGCATGCCGCCGTGCGGTGGGTCGACGCCGAGCAGCTGGCCGCGGCGGATCTGGTGCCGAACGACACGGTGTGGCTGCCGGACCTGACGGATCTTCTCGAATCCCGTACGTGACCGTCTGAGTTTTCGACAGCGGGCGGCACCACGCGCGCGAAGGTCGAACGCCAAATCAACCGGCGTGGCCATGTTGAACGCTGAATTTCTGCCGCGCTGTCACGGGTTGGTTTCCATATCGGGGCCGCGCAGATTCAGATTTGCGCGCAGATTCAGATGTGGAAGTGCCGCGTTCGAATTCCATTCCGCCGGCAAGTGCTGCGCGGCGGTGCGACTGCCGACTACCGGACCGTGCCCGGCGGCCATGTCGACGTGAGCATCAGGCGGCGCGGGCCTTCTTGAGCCCCTTCCTCAGGTCCTTGCCCTTGGCGCCCTCGTTCTCGAGCTTCTTCATCCGCATGATGACGACCGGGCACTTGAGGCAGCGCTTCTTGCTGCGGCAACACTTCTTCTTCGGCTTGAGGCTCGAGACCTTCTTCGCCTTGACCTTGCCCATCGGCGACCGGGCCCTTCTGCTTCGACAACGAGGGAGGCAATCCTCCAGTCGAGGTTAGCGTGTCCTCAGTGGCCGGGGTTCGCTGATGTCGACCCCGACGGGTTCCCGGCCACCCCATGAAGCCGGGCCCCCGTCGCGCCACTGCTCAGCGGCCGTGTACCGGATAGTTCCCGCGGACCGCGTACGACGGATCGACGGCTTCCTCGAGACGGCGCGGCGAGTCCATCGTGGACGAGTCGAAGGCGCGGTCGAGCGACTCGCCGGGACCGAGCATGGTCGGGACCGTCGGACCCGCGGACCACGGTGCGAGCTCGTCGAACAGGCTCGATATCGCCCGAGCCGCGGCGGCGAGCGCTGCATCTGTCCCCGTGCACGGTGCAGGAGCACTTCAAGGTCGTCTGCGGCAAGGCCGGGGTCTCGAACCGCAGGGAGCTCACCGCACGGGTGTTCTTCGACCACTACGCGGCGCGCAAGGATTCCCGGTTGGGGCCGTCGGGTTGGTTTGTCTCGTCGCCGTGACAGTAGCAGTGGTGTAGATCACGATCCGCAGGTCAACGGTGCTGATTGCCGGTTGCGGGGCGAGAAGTGGCGACGAGGGCGGGTACTGTATTTGCTGGCCGCAGTCCCTGCGCCGGCGCACCGATCGTGAAGCTTCGAGCGTTGTTCGGTGGACGGGGATCGCGAATGGGAATCACGCATGCGCGTAGCGGCAGCCAGAAGCCGTACGACACCAAATTCGTGTGGCCCCGTCAGCAGCCAGGAGAACGCCCCGCGTGAGCACCACCAATTTCCGTAACGTCGCCATCGTCGCGCACGTCGACCATGGCAAGACCACCCTCGTCGACGCCATGCTGCGCCAGTCCGGCGCCTTCGCCGAGCGCGCCGAGCTGGTCGACCGCGTCATGGACTCCGGTGACCTCGAACGCGAGAAGGGCATCACCATCCTCGCGAAGAACACCGCCGTCCACCGTCACAACGCCGACGGCACGGTCACCGTCATCAACGTCATCGACACCCCCGGCCACGCCGACTTCGGCGGCGAGGTCGAGCGCGGCCTGTCCATGGTCGACGGTGTCGTCCTGCTCGTCGACGCCTCCGAGGGCCCGCTGCCGCAGACCCGCTTCGTGCTGCGCAAGGCGCTCGCCGCGTCGCTGCCGGTCATCATCGTGGTGAACAAGACGGACCGTCCCGATGCCCGCATCGAGGAGGTCGTCACCGAGGCGCAGGACCTGCTCCTCGACCTGGCGTCCGACCTCGACGACGAGGCCGCCCAGGCCGCCGAGGCGCTGCTCGACCTGCCGGTCCTGTACGCGTCGGGCCGCGAGGGCAAGGCGTCGCTCAACCGTCCCGAGGACGGCCAGGCCCCCGACACCGAGAACCTCGACGTGCTGTTCGACGTCCTCATGGAGCATGTGCCGGCCCCCAAGGGTGATTCCGCGGCGCCGCTGCAGGCCCACGTCACCAACCTCGACGCCTCCGACTTCCTCGGCCGCCTCGCGCTGGTCCGTATCCACAACGGCGAACTGCGCAAGGGACAGCAGGTTGCCTGGATGCACGCCGACGGCGTCAAGACCGTCAAGATCACTGAGCTGCTCAAGACCGTCGGCGTCACCCGTGAGCCCGGTGAGAGCGCGGGCGCAGGCGACATCGTCGCCGTCGCCGGCATCCCCGAGATCATGATCGGCGACACCCTCGCCGACACCGAGAACCCGGTCGCGCTGCCGTCCATCACCGTCGACGAGCCCGCGATCTCCGTCGTCATCGGCACGAATTCCTCGCCGCTCGTCGGTCGTGTGAAGGGCCACAAGCTGACCGCGCGCATGGTCAAGTCTCGCCTGGACTCCGAGCTGGTCGGCAACGTCTCGCTCCGAGTCCTCGACATTGGTCGCCCGGACGCGTGGGAGGTGCAGGGCCGTGGTGAGCTGGCGCTGGCCATCCTCGTCGAGCAGATGCGCCGCGAGGGCTTCGAGCTGACTGTCGGCAAGCCGCAGGTCGTGACCCGCCAGGTCGACGGCAAGCTGCACGAGCCGTTCGAGGAACTGACCATCGACACCCCCGAGGAGCACCTCGGCGCGATCACCCAGCTGCTGGCGAACCGCAAGGGCAAGATGGTCCAGATGACCAACCACGGCACCGGTTGGGTCCGGATGGAGTTCATCGTCCCGTCGCGTGGTCTGATCGGTTTCCGCACCGACTTCCTCACCGAGACCCGCGGCACCGGCATCGCCAACGCCGTCTCGCACGGCTACGCCCCGTGGGCCGGCGAGATCCGCGCCCGCCACACCGGTTCGCTGGTCTCCGACCGGTCCGGCACGGTGACCCCGTTCGCCATGATCCAGCTCTCGGACCGCGGCACGTTCTTCGTCGATCCGGGCGCGGACACCTACGAGGGCATGGTCGTGGGCATCAACCCGCGCGCCGAGGACCTCGACATCAACGTCACCAAGGAGAAGAAGCTCACCAACATGCGGTCCGCGACCGCCGACGTCACGGAGACCCTCGCGAAGCCGATCGAGCTGACGCTCGAGTCCGCGATGGAGTTCTGCGCCGGCGACGAGTGTGTCGAGGTGACCCCGGAGGCGATCCGCGTCCGCAAGGTCCACCTCAACGCCACCGAGCGTGCCCGTGAGCGTTCGCGCGCGAAGTCGCGCGACAAGGCCGCGCTGTAAGGTTTCGCTTCGCGCCTGTGCGCGGTCGACGGGTCCGCGGACTCGTCGACCGCGCACAGTTGTCGCGGCGGTAGATCGAAGGGACTGGCGAGTGCATCGAGCGGGACGGCTCTACAACATGTGGTCGCTTCGCAGGCTCCGCTCCGGTGATGTGTGGTCGCTGCGCAGGCTCCGCTCCGGTGATGCGCGGTCGCTGCGCAGGCTCCGCTCCGGCGATGTGTGGTCGCTGCGCAGGCTCCGCTCCGGCGATGTGTGGTCGCTGCGCAGGCTCCGCTCCGGCCGGATGCTGCCGGTGGCGGGCGCGCTGGTCGTGGGGATCACCCTCGCGGGCTGCACGGCCAATCCGCCCCCGCCCGTGGAGAGCACCGACAGTCCCAAGCCGACCACCGCCGTCACCACCAAGAACACCGTGGTCGTGGCGATCGACGAGATCGGGAGCGGGTTCAACCCGCATCTGCTCGCGGACCAGTCGCCGGTCAACTCGGCGGTTACCTCCATGGTGCTGCCCAGCCCGTTCCGGCCGGTGCCGAGCCCGACGCGCCCCGGCGGCACCGACTGGCTGCCCGACGACTCGCTCCTCGTCTCCGCGGACGTCACCTCCCAGGCTCCGTTCACCATCACCTACCAGCTCCGCAACGAGGCGCAGTGGTCCGACAGTGCGCCGATCGCCGCCGAGGACTTCCGCTACCTGTGGCAGCAGATGACCAGCCAGCCCGGCGTCGTCGACCCCGCCGGCTATGCCCTGATCGACGACATCGGGTCCTCCGGTGGGGGCAAGACCGTCACCGTCACCATGCGCTCGCCGTATCCGGCCTGGCGTGAGCTGTTCACCGACCTGCTGCCCTCGCACCTGGTGAAGGACTCACCGGGCGGCTTCGCCCGCGGCCTCGCCGACAACATCCCGGTCTCGGGAGCGCACTTCCACATCAAGTCCATCGATCGCGGCCGCGACGAGATCCTGCTCGAACGCAACGACCGGTTCTGGGGCAAGCCCGCCACCGCCGACCAGATCCTGATGCGGCGCGGCGGCTCGAACGCGCAACTGGCGGACTCGATGCGGTCTGGCGATGCGCAGGTCGCGCAGGTGCGCGGGGCCGGCCCGTTGCAGGCACAGCTGGCAGCCATCTCGACGGTCCATGCCGCGACGGCTGCGCAACCGCGGACGCTGGAGCTGACGCTCAACGGCCGCGTTCCCGCCCTGGCCGACCAACGGGTCCGTCGTGGACTCCTCGGGATGCTGAACCCGGATCTGCTCGCCGCGGTCGGCACTCCCACCGGATCGAACGCGACGGTGGCCAGGGCGCAGGTCCTCGCCCCCTCGGACCCCGGATACGCGCCGACCGCCCCGCCGCCGCTGACCCGCGACCAGTCGTTGGGCCTGCTCGCCGAGGCGGGGTGGGTGTACACCGCCGGCGACGGTCCGGCCGCTACCGAGCCGGCGCGAATCGTGAAGGACGGCAAGCAGTTGGCTGTCGTAATCGGGGCGCCGGAGAACGACGACACCGCGATCGCGGTCGCGAACACCGCCGCGGACGAGCTGCGCGGCAACGGGGTGAACGCGACGGTGACGACAGCGCGTCCCGACGAGCTGTACGGCAAGGCGCTCGTCGGCGGCAAGGTGGACGCGGTGGTCGGCTGGATGCGGGCCGGCTCGGATCCGGCCACCTCGATGGCCTCCCGCTACGGCTGCCCGCCGCCCGCCGGGCCCGCCCCGGCACCTGGCGCGACCGGCACGTCCACCGCCGAATCCGAGGCGGAGCCGAATCTCGCCGCGCCGAGCAATATCTCGGGGCTGTGTGACCCGTCGTTGCAGGCGAGTATCGACGAGGCGCTGCGGGGGAGCACCGACGTGGGGGAGGCGATCGCGCATGCCGAACCGCGCCTGTGGGACCTGGCGGCGGTACTGCCGCTGTTGCAGGACGCCACGGTGGAGGCTGTCGGGCCCGACGTTCAGGGCGTGACGTTGCCCGGCGCGATCCAGGTCGGCGTCTTCGGCGACGCCGAGGCCTGGTCGAGGAAGCAGAAGTGACCACCCACGACTCCGTGCCTTCGCGCCGGCTGCTGCTGGTGCACGCGCATCCCGACGACGAGACGATCACCACCGGTGGCACCATCGCACGCTATGTCGCGCAGGGCGCCGAGGTGACCGTGCTGACCTGCACCCTCGGGGAGGAGGGGGAGGTGATCGGCCAGACGTGGGCGGGACTCGTTGCCGCGCAGGCAGATCAGCTCGGTGGCTTCCGTGTGCTCGAGCTCTCGACGGCGCTGGCGGCGCTCGGAGTGGCGGGACCGCGTTTCCTCGGCCACGCCGGTCGCTGGCGCGACTCCGGCATGATGGGCACCCCGTCGGCGGACCATCCTCGCGCCTTCGTCGGTGCCGACCGCGACGAGGCGACCGCCGCACTGGTGGCGGTCATTCGGGAGCTGCGCCCGCAGGTGGTGGTCTGCTACGACCCGGAGGGTGGCTACGGGCACCCCGACCACATGCAGGTGCACCGGCTGACGACGGCTGCCTTCGAGGCGGCGGGCACCGTCCGGTACCCGCATGCCGGCATCCCCTGGGTGCCGTCGAAGCTGTACTGGACTGTCACGGAGGCGGATTCGCTCGAGCGTGGGATCGAATCGATCGGGGAGCTGCCGTCCGGCTGGCGAATACCCGAACCCGGCGAACTGCCCTGCGTGCCCGACGAGTCGGTGACGACCACGATCGACGTCCGCGGCGTCCTCGACCGCAAGGTGTCGGCACTGGCGGCGCATGCCACCCAGGTCACGGTGTCGCCCACCGGGGCGGAGTACGCCCTCTCCAACAACATCGCCCAGCCGATCCTCGTGGAGGAACACTTCGTCCTGGTCCGGGGAACCCGCGGTGAGACCGCGGCCGACGGCCGCGAGCGGGACCTCTTCTCGGGCATCGCCTGATTCGTCCGCCCGACGCAGCCATGTGATCGGAGCTACCCTGAGTGCGTTCCACCTAGGTACCTGCTCTGGACGCGTTGTATCCATTGTCGAATTTCGATACCGGATGACGGAGGACGAGGTAGATGGCGCTGCACCGGGTGAGCAAAAAGGAAGACACCGTCGACGACATCTATTCGACGCCACTGAGCGAGGCGGTGCTGCCGAAGTATCAAATGCCTCGGGAATCCTCGGATTCGAGGATCGCGTATGCGCTGATCCGTGGCGAGTTGGCACTCGACGGCAACTCTTCGCAGAATCTCGCGACCTTCTGCTCGACCTGGTCCGAGGACGAGGTGCATCGGCTGATGAACGACTGCCTCGACAAGAACATGATCGACAAGGACGAGTACCCCCAGACCGCCGAGATCGAGTCGCGCTGCGTGCACATGCTCGCCGACCTGTGGAATTCGCCGGACGGTCGCGGGACCATGGGCTGCTCGACAACCGGATCCAGCGAGGCCGCGATGCTCGGCGGCCTGGCGCTGAAATGGCGCTGGCGGGAGCGACGCCGAGCCGAGGGGAAGGCGATTGACCGCCCGAACCTGGTGTGCGGCCCCGTGCAGGTGTGTTGGGAGAAGTTCGCTCGATACTTCGACGTGGAGCTGAGACAGGTGCCGCTCGAGAAGGGCGCGACCGGGTTGCGCCCGCATCAGCTTCGGAAGTACGTGGACGAGAACACGATTGGCGTTGTTGCCATCCTGGGTGTGACGTACACCTGCGACTACGAGCCGGTGGCCGAAATCGCGGCCGAACTCGACGCTATCGAGGCCGACACCGGGTGGGACGTGCCGATCCACGTCGACGCGGCGAGCGGAGGATTCATCGCGCCGTTCCTGGAGCCTGGTCTGGTGTGGGACTTCAGGGTCCCGCGGGTGGCCTCGATCAACGCCTCGGGACACAAGTACGGGCTGGCGCCGCTCGGCGTCGGCTGGGTGGTGTGGCGTTCGGCGGACCTGCTGCCCGACGACCTGGTCTTCCGGGTCAGCTATCTCGGCGGCGACATGCCGACCTTCGCGTTGAACTTCTCGCGGCCCGGCGGCGAGATCGTCGCCCAGTACTACCTGCTGTTGCGGCTCGGCAGGGAGGGCTACCGCAGGGTCCATCAGGCCTGCGTGGACACCGCGCAGTTCCTGGCCGCGCAGATCCGGGAGATGGGTCCGTTCACGCTGCTCTACGACGGGCGCGGCGGGCTGCCCGCGGTGTCGTACACGCTCACCGACCCGGCCACGGCGGGATTCTCGCTCTACGACCTCAGCGACCAGCTGCGAATTCGCGGCTGGCAGGTGCCGTCCTACCCGCTGCCGCCGGACCGTGAGGAGACGGTGATCCAGCGAGTTCTCGTCCGTCACGGCGTTTCCCGCGACGAGATCGCGCTGCTGGCGGACGACATCAGGGCGGCCTTGACGCGGCTGACCTCCGGTGCGCCCTCGGACGACACCCGGATCGGGTTCCATCACTGATGTCCGTCGGCGCCGTTGATCCCGACCTGACGACGGGCAGACCGAAGAAGTCGTACCTGACGGCGTCGACGCTCGGTCTGATGACGGCGGCGACCCGTCAGCTACATCGCCCTGGTCGCGGGCGGTCTGGTCGTCTTCACGGCGATTCCACTGCTGATCTTCCGCTTCCGGAAGCCGGGGTGGAACCGGGGTGGCGAGCACGCGTCCATGAGCCGCGTGGCCGACCCCGGGTAACGCCCGCCGACCCGGCTACGATGTGAGGTAGGTCATAGCGGTCGGGGCCGGCGAAGGGTGTCGAAGTTGAACTGGGACGTGCAGAACGCGATCGTGGCTTTCGTGGATTCGTTGCGGCCGAACGCGCAGATGTACCACGACATGTACATGAGTGCGCTGTACGGATTCGTCGACATGCAGAGCCACCTGCTGACCATGCTGGGCTACCCGCCGGTGCCCTGATCGCCGCCGAGAACGTGGTTCGGTGACCCGGGTTCTACGATCGACGTCATGACCGCCAGCCCGCGCACCGCCGGTACGCCAGGAATCCTCGACTCGGTGATCCTGGCGCTGCTGGTGTTCGACGGCCTGCTGACCGCGGTGCTCGCGGTGCTCTTTCTCCCGCTGCGGCTGGGTGCGGTGCCGTTCCCCGTCAGCGCCCTCGCCGCCGCGCTGATCAACGTGCTCCTGGTGGTCGGCGCACGGACGGTCACCGACCGCCCGGCGATGACGGCGCTGCCGGTGATCGGCTGGTTCGTCGGCTTCGCGGTGTGCATGTTCGGCGGCCCCGGCGGCGATGTCCTGCTGCTCGCGGACTGGCGCACCCTGCTGCTGCTGGTGTGCGGGTTGGTCCCGCCCGGGGTCCTGTTGTTCAAGTTCGCCTCCGACGCCGCCGTGGCGCGGGGCCAGGCGGCGCGGGGCCAGGCGGCGCGGTCGCGGTAGCCGGGCCGGCGGTATCGGGGAAACCGCTCCCTCGCCGAGGTTCAGTCGTTACCCTTCGGCGCGTAAACCCGGCTTGACGACAGGAGTGGACACGTGGCGGCGGCATCGACTCGGTATCTGCGCAGACCTCCGATCCGATGGGCCGCGGCCTCTGCCGTCGCAGTGCTCTCGCTCGGAACGTTCGGAATCGCCAATGCCGCACCGCCGCCCGCGGACGGGCTGAAGGAGGTGCTGTTCGTCGGCAACAACTGGGAGGGTGCCGCCGACGTGATCGCCTCGACCGGCGACTACGCCAAGATCGGCCGGGTCAACATGATCCCGGACAGGGCCGAGCGAATGCGCGAGATCCAGAGCGACCCGGTCAGGTACGCCTTCTATCAGGGCATCCGGCTGACCGCGGGCGAGGGACACGACCAGTACGTGGACGACATGTACACCACGCCCGACGGGTCCGCGGTGGTCGCGTCCCGGCCGAGCTTCGCCGACGTCGTCTCGATCGACCTCACAAGCGGAAAGATCAACTGGCGCTTCCCCGTGTCCGGCTACCGCTCCGATCACATGGCGGTCTCGCCGGACGGTCGTCGGGTGGCGGTCTCGGCGTCGACGAGCAACACCGTGCACGTTCTCGACATCGAGACGGGCGTCCAGGCCGGCTCGTTCAAGACGGGCGACAAGCCGCACGAGAACGTCTTCACCGACGGCGGCCGGTACCTGTGGAACATGGCGATCGGCGAAGTGAACACCCCGCTGGACGACCCGTCGCTCGACTTCACCAAGGGCGACCGCAAGATCACGGTGGTCGACACTCAGACCTTCCAGACGGTCCGGGTCATCGACATGCGGGACAGGCTGGACGCCTTCGGTCGCAAGGATCTCTCGGACGCGGTGCGGCCGGTCGCCTTCGCGCCCGACGAGAGCAAGATGTACTTCCAGGTGTCGTTCTTCAACGGCTTCGTCGAGTACGACATCGCCGCCGACAAGATCACCAGGGTCAAGGAACTGCCCAAGAACCCGAAGACCAGCCCGGACCGGACGACCTGGGTCAACGACTCGCGGCACCACGGCATGTCGATCAGCCCCGACGGGCGCAGGCTGTGCATCGCCGGGACGATGGACGACTACGTGACGACGGTGGACACCGCCACCCTGCAGGAGACCCCGATGGTCCCGGCCGGAAAGCCGTACTGGGCCACGGTGGACGGGGACGGCACCCACTGCGTGATCTCGGAGAGTGCGAACGACGCGGTGAGCGCGATCGACTTCGCGACGGGGCAGAAGGTGGCGACCGTCCAGGTCGGAGACCACCCGCAGCGGGTGCGCCTCGGACACGTGCCCGCCGGCTGGACCGGAACCGCCGCCGGCGGCGATCCGGGGACCGGGGGCGGCGGAAGCGCCGGGAGTTCCGGCTCCTAGCTCGACAGTCCGGCGGCGCGCCCCGCGTCTGCCAGTACGGCCTCGAGCATGGCGGGCGTGAGCCTGCCGGTGAAGGTGTTCTGCTGGCTGACGTGGAAGCTGCCGAACACGTCCAGTGCGTGGCCGGCGGCCGACGGCAGCGTCACCCGCGCGCCGTGGCCGAACTTCGGCCGGGGCCTCGGTACCGCCCAGCCGGCGTCGGCGAGTACCGGAAACAGTGCCTGCCAACCGAATCCGCCGAGCACGACCACCGAGCGCAGGGTCGGCGTCAGCAGCCGCAGCTCCTCGTCGATCCAGCGACGGCAGGTGTCCCGCTCCACAGTGGTCGGCTTGTTGTCCGGCGGAGCGCAGTGCACGGGTGCGGTGACCCGGACTCCGCGCAGCCGCAGGCCGTCGTCGCAGCTGACGGCGGTCGATTGGTTGGCCAGTCCGACCGCGTGCAGCGCCGCGAAGAGCACGTCTCCGCTGCGGTCGCCGGTGAACATCCGGCCGGTGCGGTTGCCGCCGTGCGCCGCGGGTGCGAGCCCGACGATCAGCATCGCGGCGTCGGACGGACCGAATCCGGGTACCGGTCTGCCCCAGTAGGTCTCGTCGCGGAAGGCCGCCCGCTTCTCGTGTGCGACCCGCTCGCGCCAGGCGACCAGTCGGGGACAGCGCCTGCAGTCGATCAGGTCGGCATCCATGTCCGCGAGGCTGGGGTACCGCGTCACGGTCGTTCCCGGTGGGCCCAGATGTCGCCCGCTCCCGGCGTCACCGACTCGACCAGAGTCCACGCCTGTTCGGCGGGAAGGTCGATGACCTCGTAGTGGCCGGTCCCGGCGGGCGTCGCGGCGACCACGGTGGCCACGCCCGCACGCCGCTGGAAGAAGGTCTGGCGCACGGTCCAGCCGACGACGCCCGCTGCCTCGAGGCTGTGCCTGCCGCGGTCCAGGGACCCGCTACGGGTGACCAGCCAGCCGGGCGGGGTGGCATGGCCCAGGCCGCGGTAGCGGTCGTGCGCGAGCGCGGCGGCACACCCGGCGAGGAGCGCCAGCACGATCACTTCCGGCCAGCCCGCGCTTCGTCCGAACGCGGCCGCGACTGCGACGACCGCGGCGAGCGCGCCGACCGGCAGCAGCGCCCGGGTGTACCGGCGGCGGCGAGCGGCCGGCCCGTGCTGGGTGAGCGATGTGGTGACATCGGCCGGAAAGTCGCGCTCGCGCAAGACGATTCCCATCATGCGCGTGGCCTCCTCGAGCGGCGCCTGCGGCAGGAGCATCGACGAATGTCGCGCCTCCACCGCGACGCCGGTCATGATCGCGTCCAGTCGTGCGCCGCGGGCGAGCCGCAGCAGCAGCGGCTCGTGCAGCGTGGCGCCCCGCAGTCGCGTCCGGTCCAGGGTGGTCTGGCGGGTCTTGAGCAGACCGTGGCTCACGTGCAACACGTGCCCGTCGTCGGTGACGCGAAGGTTGCTGAACGCGATGAGGTAGCGCGCGCAGGCCAGCGCGCTCGCGACCACGAGCAGCACGACCAGGCCGGCGAGGACGGCCACGCTGATGCCGAGACGCTGGGCGGTGTCGAGTCCGCGCGAGACGGCGGACGAGTGAACGACCTGCTGGCCGATGCCGTACTGGAACGCGACTGCGATCGCCGCGAGGACGGTGGCCACCCCGGTGACGGAGAACGGCGCGTATCGGACCCAGCCGGGTGACCAGTGCGCGATCTCGACCTCCGGCGCGACCGCCGTCCGGGCCGTGGCGTCGGGCGGTGTGGCGGCGTCCGGGGCGTCCACGTGCCGGGCGAGCAGAGCCGCACGCAGGGCGGGCACCAGGCGGGAGTCGAGGGCGTTGAGCTCGAAGGTCGACGATTCTCCGGGTCGATCGGTTCGTCGGCCGGTGCCGACCCGCACCACCGACAGCCCGAGCATGCGGTGCAGAACGCCGGCTTCCACGTCGACCGAGCGAATCCGGTTGCGCGGCACCGACAGCAGCTTCTTCTGGAAGACGCCTGATCGCATCTGCACGTGCACCGGGCCGAGGCGGTAGCTGGTGGTGAACCAGCGCGCGACGGCATACGTGACCAGCACGGCGACGGCACCGAGTCCCCACAGGTGGTTGCCGGTCCGGGTGCCGACGACGAGCGAGATCAGCAGCACCGGAAGAAGACTGACGACCTCGTTGACCGGGTGCACCAGCAGCATCCGCTTGTCGAGGCGCAGCCAGGGCTGCTCCCGCTCTGCGGCCAGCGCCTCCGCGCCCGACGCCTCGGGGGGAGCAGTTCCAGGAGCGGGGTTCGCGGCATCGACCCGTTCGGGGATGTTCACGTCGCGTCCCCGAGGTTGCGGCCCGCGATCTCGGTCAGCTGGGTGACGGTTGCGTCGGCAACGTCCAGGTCGAGTGCGGTGATCTTGACGGCGCCCGCCGAGGAGGCGGTGGTGACGGTGACCGTGGCCAGCCCCAGCATCCGGTCGATCGGCCCGCGTTCGGTGTCGACCGTCTGGATCCGGGAGATCGGAGCGATGCGTCGTTCCTGGTTGAACCACCCCGTCTTGGTGTACACCGCGGTCGGGCTGACCTCCCAGCGGTGCACACGGTACCGCCACTGCGGAACGACGAGGACGTGCACGAGAGCGAGCACGAGGGTGCCCGCGAACACCGCGACGTGCGGCCAGCTCGTCCACCGGCCGGCGAGGGCCGCCCACACCAGCTGCGCGAGGAAGACCGGGATCCAGACGAGGACGGCGTTGATCGCCCACAGGCGCGGCGCCTTGCTGCTGGGCCGGCACCGCGGATCGGCCATGGTCACGGCGGAGGGTGCAGGGCTGTTCACACCCTCAGCCTGCCCGATCCGCGGTGGCCTCGCTCGGGCGATTCTCGCCGCCCTCGGCAGGACTAGCCTGGACGGTGGGCCGACCAGGAGGTGCACATGGACCGATTCGAGGCCGAAGTCCCCGAGGCGGACGGTGTGGAGCAGGGCACAGAGGTCGCCGGACCCGACGACTCCGACGACTCCGTCGAGGAGGTCGCGACGGACGCGCTGGAGGTGAACGAGGCGGACGTGGCCGAGCAGCGGCGCAGCGTGCCGGACGACGAGGACTATCCGCGGGGATGAGCGAGCGCGCTGAGCGCCGACCTGCTGTGGCACAAGTCTCCGCCGATGGCGCATGATCGAACGCGTGACCACGAGCGACGACCACACCACCACGCCCGCGCTCCTGCCCGACCCGGCCATGCCGTCGGGCGACCGGCGGGAGGTCGCCGCGCCGTCCGCGTCGGCGATGCGGCGCGCACTGCGCCGGGCCCGCGACGGTGCCACGCTGAATGTCGACGAGACGACCGTGCTGCTGCATGCGCGCGGGGCGGACCTCGAGGACCTGTGCGCGTCCGCGGCGCGGGTTCGTGACGCGGGCCTCGAGGCCGTGGGGCGGCCGAACACCGTCAGCTATTCGCGCAAGGTCTTCATCCCGCTGACCCGGCTGTGCCGCGACAAGTGCCACTACTGCACGTTCGTGACCGTGCCGGGCAAGCTTCGCGCTGAGGGGCACGGGATGTATCTCGAGGCCGACGAGGTCCTCGACATCGCCCGCCGCGGCGCCGAACTGGGCTGCAAGGAGGCGCTGTTCACCCTCGGCGACCGGCCGGAGGCGCGCTGGCCGGAGGCCAAGGAGTGGCTCGACGCCCGCGGGTACGACTCCACTCTCGACTACCTGCGGGCGATGTCGATCCGGGTGCTCGAGGAGACCGGACTGCTCCCGCACCTGAACCCGGGGGTGCTGAGCTGGGAGGAGATCAACCGGCTCAAGCCCGTCGCCCCGTCGATGGGCATGATGCTCGAGACCACCTCGACGCGGCTGTTCACCGACAAGGGGCAGTGCCACTACGGCAGCCCCGACAAGGATCCGGCGGTGCGGCTGCGCACGCTGACCGACGCCGGCCGGCTGTCGGTGCCATTCACCACGGGCATCCTGGTCGGCATCGGCGAGACGATGCTCGAGCGCGCCGAGTCGATCATGGCGATCCGTCAGTCGCACAAGGCCTTCGGACATGTCCAGGAAGTGATCGTGCAGAACTTCCTGGCCAAGGACGACACCGCGATGCGCGAGACGCCGGATGCCGGGATCGAGGAGTTCCGTGCCGCGATCGCCGCCGCCCGACTGGTGCTCGGGCCGTCGATGCGCATCCAGTCGCCGCCGAACCTGGTCTCGGGCGAGGAGTGCCTCGCGTTGATCGCCGCGGGCGTCGACGACTGGGGCGGGGTGTCGCCGCTGACCCCCGATCACGTCAACCCCGAGCGCCCCTGGCCGAACCTGGACACCCTCGCCGCGCTCACCGCGGAGGCCGGATTCGAGCTCGTCGAGCGCACGGCGGCGCAGCCGAGGTACGTGCTGGCGGGGTCGCCGTGGATCGACCCGCGCATCAGCGCGCACGTGCACGCCCTTGCGGACCCGGTGACGGGCCTGGCCCGGCCGGACACCCGGCCGGTCGGGCTGCCGTGGCAGGAGCCGGACGAGACCTGGGAGTCGACCGGCCGTGTCGACCTGAACACCGAGATCGATACCGAAGGTCGCAACACCGAGACCCGTAGCGACCTGGGCAGTGCGTTCGGTGACTGGGAGACGGTCCGCGAACAGGTGCTCTCGCTGAGCGCGCCGGCACGGGTGGACACCGACGTGCTGGCTGCACTGCGCAGCGCCGAGGCCGACCCGGCGGGCTGCTCGGACGACGAGTACCGGGCGCTGGCCACCGCGGACGGCGAGGGTCTCGAGGCCCTCGTCGCGCTCGCCGACGCGCTGCGTCGGGAGGCGGTCGGCGACGACGTCACCTACGTGGTGAACCGGAACATCAACTTCACCAACATCTGCTACACGGGTTGCCGGTTCTGCGCGTTCGCGCAGCGCAAGGGCGACGCGGATGCGTTCACCCTGTCCGCGAACGAGGTCGCGGACAGGGCGTGGGAGGCGCACGTCGCCGGGGCGACCGAGGTCTGCATGCAGGGCGGGATCGACCCCGAGCTGCCGGTCACCGGCTACGCGGACCTGGTGCGCGCGGTCAAGGCGCGGGTGCCGTCGATGCACGTGCACGCCTTCAGCCCGATGGAGATCGTCAACGGCGCCTCCCGTGGCGGGCAGAGCGTGCGGGACTGGCTGACGGACCTGCGCGAGGCGGGCCTGGACAGCATTCCCGGAACCGCGGCGGAGATCCTCGACGACGAGGTCCGCTGGGTGCTGACCAAGGGCAAGCTGCCCACCAGCACCTGGATCGACGTGGTCACCACCGCGCACGAGGTGGGCCTGCGGTCCAGTTCGACGATGATGTACGGGCACGTCGACCAGCCGCACCACTGGGTCGGGCACCTGAACGTGCTCCGCGGAATCCAGGACCGCACGGGCGGATTCACCGAGTTCGTGTTGCTGCCGTTCGTGCACCAGTCGTCGCCGCTGTACCTGGCGGGTGCGTCGCGGCCGGGCCCGACGCGCCGTGACAACCGTGCGGCGCACGCGCTGGCGCGGGTGATGCTGCACGGGCGGATCCCGAACATCCAGACCAGCTGGGTCAAGCTCGGCACCGAGGGCACCCAGGCGATGTTGCAGGGCGGCGCCAACGATCTCGGGGGCACACTGATGGAGGAGACGATCTCGCGGATGGCGGGTTCGCAGCACGGCTCGGAGAAGACGGTCGCCGAACTGCGCGCCATCGCGGAGGGGATCGGTCGCCCGGCTCGTCAGCGCACGACCAGCTACGCCGAGAGGGTGGGGGTTCGATGAACGCACAGGATCGGAAGGCCGCACAGGATCGGAAGGCCAAGGATCCCATCGGAGACGAACGCGTCGTCGCCGTCCTGGACCGAGCCGCGTGGGGTGTCAATCCGCTGCTCGACCTGGCGAGCAGTGACCCGCTGGGCATCAAGGCCCGGACCTTCGTGCTGCAGGCCCGGGAGGGTTCGGCGACGGAGTCCGGCGGAACGCCGAGGACTGTGCTCGAGAAGGCGCTCGACGGCGCCGCGTGGTTGCTGGACGTGGCCGAGGTGCCGGGCACCGCGGCGTGGGTGAGGGCCAGCGACGAACGCCGGGCGCGGTGGTGGCTGACCAGGTTGGGACTGCTCAACACCATCGTCGTCGCGTTCCCGGGCGTGCTGGGCCCGCTCGCGAAACGCCTGCCGCTGCAGGATCTGCTCGGGTTCGCCAACCAGACGCTGGTGCTGGTCGCCGTCGCGCGCGAGCTCGGGGTGACCGACCGCGCCGCCCAGGTCGACATGGTGGCGGCGGTCCTGTGCAAGCGCTCGACCGACGCCCGCACCCTGCTGGCGAAGAAGGGGGACGCGGCGCTGCCCGAGAGGTCGGCGGAGACGTGGCGTCCGCTGGCGATGCTGAGCGGGATGTGGCGGACCGCGAAGACGCTGCGGGCGATCCCGGACGAGCTGCACAAGCGGCCGCAGTCGTCGAGGCCCTTCCAGGCCCTCGGGCACGTGCCGTTCCTCGGTGCGATCGCCGATTATCTCGGAGAGCGCGGCGCGTTGTTCGATGCCGCCGTGCAGGGCAGGCGGTGGATCGACGGGCACACGGTGCGCACGGCGGTCGAGTACGGCGGTGCACTCGGGACGACCACGGTCTGACGCACTCTGAGGGCACCCTGCCCGGCCGGGTGCGCGTCGGAGGGGTGATACTAGTAACTCGTGAGCGTTCACGTTGTGCGCTCGACGAATCAGGTCCGTTCAGAAAGGCAGCGGCAGTGCCCTACACGATTGCTGAACCGTGCGTGGATGTGCTCGACAAGGCGTGCATCGAGGAGTGCCCCGTCGACTGTATTTACGAGGGCGGCCGGATGCTCTACATCCACCCCGACGAGTGCGTGGACTGCGGCGCGTGTGAGCCGGTCTGCCCGGTCGAGGCGATCTTCTACGAGGACGACGTGCCGGACCAGTGGAACGCGTACGTGAGCGCGAACGTCGACTTCTTCGTCGAACTCGGTTCTCCGGGTGGCGCAGCGAAGCTCGGCAAGGTCGACTACGACCCGCCGTTCATCAAGGCCCTGCCGCCCATGGGCGAGGACTGACTTGCCCCGTACACCCGTCTCGCGGGGACTGCCCGACTTTCCGTGGGACTCGCTTGCCGAGGCGAAGGCCAGGGCGCAGGCGCATCCCGACGGCATCGTCAACCTGTCCGTCGGCACGCCGGTCGACCCGGTCGCACCCCTGATCCGCGAGGCGCTCGCCTCGGTGTCGGAGGTGCCCGGGTACCCGACCACGCACGGCACCCCGCAGCTGCGTGAGGCGGCGTCGGCGGCGCTGGCCCGCCGGTACGGGGTCACGGGGATCGACCCGTCCGCGGTGCTGCCGGCGCTCGGCACCAAGGAGATGATCGCCTGGCTGCCGAGCCTGCTCGGGCTGGGCGCCGACGACCTGGTGGTGATTCCGGAGGTCGCGTACCCGACCTACGAGGTCGGCGCGCTGCTGGCCGGCTGCCGGGTGCTGCGCGCCGACGGCACGATGCGGCTGGGCCCCGAGAGCCCCGCGCTGATCTTCGTCAACTCGCCGTCGAACCCGACCGGCAAGGTGCTCGGCATCGACCACCTGCGCAAGGTCGTCGACTTCGCCCGCCAGCGCGGCGCGATCGTGGTGTCCGACGAGTGCTACCTGGGACTGACCTGGGACGCCGAGGCCTGCTCGATCCTCGACCCGCGGGTCTGCGACGGCGACCACACCGGCCTGCTCGCCGTGCACTCGCTGTCGAAGACCTCGAACCTGGCCAGCTACCGCGCCGGCTTCGTCACCGGCGACCCGGTGCTCGTCGCCGAACTGCTCGAGGTCCGCAAGCACGCCGGCATGATCATGCCGACTACCGTGCAGGCCGCGATGACGGCGGCGCTGAACGACGACGAGCACGAGAACGCGCAACGGGAGCGGTACCGCGCACGCCGCGAGGTCCTGCTCGCCGCGGTCCGCGGTGCCGGGTTCACCGTCGACAACTCCGAGGCCGGGCTGTACCTGTGGCTGACCCGCGAGGAGGCGTGCCGCGACACCGTCGACTGGTTCGCCGACCGCGGCATCCTCGTCGCCCCCGGCGACTTCTACGGCCCCGGCAGCCGTCGCCACGTGCGGATGGCGCTGACCGAGACCGACGAGCGGATCGCGGCCGCCGCCGCACGACTGGGCTGACACGCGGTGGTGCGCGTGCGGAGTGTCTGGACTCCGTAGGCACACCACTGCGCGCACCGGCCGGGACGGTTAGCCTGGTTCCTGAGTTCCTCGCTAGACGCTGCCGGGGTGCCGCCCCGGGCGCGATTCCTCGGGGCAGGAGGCAGCATGGACGCCGTCACGAAGGTTCCCGCGCCCACCAATGAGCCGGTGCACTCGTACGCGCCCGGCAGTCGCGAGCGTGCGATCCTCGCCACCGAGCTCGCCGAACTGGCGGCCGACCGCATCGACCTGCCGCACGTCATCGGCGGGGTCCACCGACTCGGCGCGGGTGCGCAGGTCGAGGTGGTGCAGCCGCACCGCAGGCGTGCGGTGCTCGGCACCCTGACCGAGGCCACCCACGAGGACGCCGACGCCGCCGTCGAGGCCGCCGTCGCGGCCGCGCCCGGCTGGCGGGCGCTCTCGTTCGACGACAGGGCCGCCGTGCTGCTGCGCGCCGCCGACCTGCTGTCGGGTCCGTGGCGCGAGACCCTCGCCGCGGCAACGATGCTCGGGCAGTCGAAGACGGTGCAGCAGGCGGAGATCGACGCCCCGTGCGAGCTGGTCGACTTCTGGCGGTTCAACGTGCACTTCGCGCGGCAGATCCTCGCCGAACAGCCGGCGTCGAGCTCCGGCGTGTGGAACCGGATGGAGTACCGGCCGCTCGAGGGTTTCGTGTACGCGATCACCCCGTTCAACTTCTCGGCGATCGCGGGCAACCTGCCGACCGCCCCCGCGCTGATGGGCAACACCGTGGTGTGGAAGCCCTCGACCACCCAGACCCTGGCGGCGTACTGGACGATGAAACTGCTCGAAGCGGCCGGCCTGCCGCCCGGGGTGATCAACCTCGTCACCGGGTCCGGCGCCGCGGTATCCGATGTGGCGCTGGGCGATCCACGGCTGGCGGGCATCCACTTCACCGGATCGACGCGCACGTTCCAGCACCTGTGGCGGGAGGTGGGCAGCAACATCGACCGGTACGCGAGCTACCCGCGCTTGGTCGGGGAGACCGGCGGCAAGGACTTCGTCGTCGCGCACTCGTCCGCCGACCCGGACGTCCTGCGCACCGCCCTGATCCGCGGCGCCTTCGAGTACCAGGGGCAGAAGTGCTCGGCCGCTTCGCGTGCGTACGTGCCGAGGTCGGTGTGGGAGCGGATGGGCGCGGACTTCCTCGCCGAGGCCGACGAACTCAGCTACGGCGACGTGACCGACCTGTCGAACTTCGGTGGCGCGCTGATCGACCGCGCGGCCTACGACAAGAACGTCGCGGCGATCGAGCGCGCTCGTGGCGCCGCGGGGGTGGAGATCGCGGTCGGCGGCAAGTACGACGACAGTGAGGGGTACTTCGTGCGTCCGACGGTCCTGCTCGCCGACGACCCCGCCGACGAGTCCTTCGCCACCGAGTACTTCGGACCGGTGCTATCGGTGCATGTCTACGACGACGGTGCCCCCGGTGCGTTCGAGAAGCTGCTCGAGGTGGTGGACGCAACCGCACCCTACGCGCTGACCGGAGCGGTGATCGCCGACGACCGTGTTGCCGTCGACAAGGCGTCGGCCGCACTGAGATTCACGGCGGGCAATTTCTACGTCAACGACAAGCCGACCGGTGCGGTGGTCGGGCAGCAGCCCTTCGGTGGGGCCCGTGCGTCCGGAACCAACGACAAGGCGGGCTCGCCGATCAATCTGCTGCGCTGGACCTCCGCCCGCACGGTCAAGGAGACGTTCGTCCCTCCGACCGACTACCGGTACCCGCACATGGGGCCGGAGGTCTGACCGTGGTGCCCCGGGCGCTGGCGAACCCGCTTCGCCCCGCCATCCTCGCCGCGGCCCGCTCGCCCCGGGTGAAGTCGGCGATC
The DNA here is from genome assembly GCF_042754225.1 of Rhodococcus sp. NPDC059234. Lineage (NCBI taxonomy): Bacteria > Bacillati > Actinomycetota > Actinomycetes > Mycobacteriales > Nocardiaceae > Rhodococcus > Rhodococcus sp. NPDC059234. Next base: position 28,274 of record NZ_JBHZAH010000017.1, on the reverse strand, counting down.
ACCCATGCACCGGGCACCCGGTCCCTCGTCACCAGGTTCGTCGCGGGCGAGACCCGAGCCGAGGCGCTCACGGTGGCCCGCGCACTGCTGGACTCGGGTCGGATGGTGAGCCTCGACCACCTCGGAGAGGACACCACCGATCTCGCCCAGGCGCGGGCGACGGTCGACGAGTACCGCGGTCTGCTGGCCGAACTCGGCGATCTGCCGCAGGCCCACGCGCCCGCCGGCCGGACCCGCCGGCTCGAGGTGTCCGTCAAGCTGTCCGCCCTCGGGCAGTCGTTGCCGTCCGGTGGTGGTGCGGTCGCCCTCGAGCACGCGCACCAGCTCTGCGCGGCGGCGCAGGAGGCGGGAGTGTGGATCACCGTCGACGCGGAGGACCACACCACCACCGACTCGACCCTCTCGATCGTGACCGAGCTGCGTGCCGAGTACCCGTGGCTGGGTGCCGTCCTGCAGGCGTACCTGCGTCGCACCGAGGGGGACTGCCGCAACCTGTCGGGGACCGGATCGCGAATCCGGTTGTGCAAGGGGGCCTACCGAGAGCCGGAGTCGGTGGCTTTCCAGTCCAGGGCGGAGGTGGACGCGTCGTACCTGCGGTGCCTGGAGGTCCTGATGGACGGCCGGGGCTATCCGATGGTGGCCTCGCACGACCCGGCGATGGTCGCCGCGGCCGCCGCGTCGGCGCGCCGAGTCGCGCGCGGCTCCGACGAGTACGAACACCAGATGCTGTACGGGATCCGCGATGTCGAACAGGCGCGGTTGGCCGATGCCGGGGTCCAGATGCGGGTGTACCTGCCGTACGGCCGACAGTGGTACGGCTACTTCATGCGCCGGCTCGCGGAGCGACCCGCCAATCTGACCTTTTTCCTGCGTTCCCTGGCCACGCGGGGCTGACGGTGAGCAAAGTGCCCGGTGGATGGGAGGTTCTCTGGTGAACACGTTCTAGTAGAACGAGATTGGAAGTGTTGTGACCGGTATCACCGCGGCCGCGTTGGGTCGCTGAACGAGAGGACACTTGATGACCAACGTCGAGACCGATGCGACCGACGAAGTTCGCATCATCGACCAGGGCACTCCGCCCGATCGCTTCGCGCGAGGCTGGCACTGTCTGGGCCTCGTCGAGGGGTTCCGCGACGGCGTGCCGCACTCCATCGAGGCCTTCGGGACCAAGCTGGTGGTGTTCGCGGACAGCAAGGGCGACATCAAGATCCTCGACGCCTACTGCAGGCACATGGGTGGCGACCTGAGCCAGGGGACCATCAAGGGCGACTCGATCGCGTGCCCGTTCCACGACTGGCGTTGGGGCGGCAACGGCAAGTGCACCGGCATCCCGTACGCGCGGCGCGTACCGCCGCTCGCCCGCACCCGCGGGTGGCTGACCATGGAGAAGGACGAGCTGCTGTTCGTCTGGCACGACCCCGAGGGCAACCCGCCCCCGCCGGAGGTCGCCATCCCCGAGATCCGCACGCCCGACGCGGAGTGGACGGACTGGGTGTGGAAGACGATCGAGATCGACACCAACTGCCGCGAGATCGTCGACAACGTCGTGGACATGGCGCACTTCTACTACGTGCACTACGGGATGCCGACGTACTTCAAGAATGTCTTCGAGGGCCACGTCGCCATCCAGGAGCAGTCGGGCGAGAGCCGCGAGGACATCGTCGAGTGGGACGACCCGGACGTGCCGAAGCTGCTGGGCAACCGGTCGGTCGCCGCGTACTACGGCCCCTCCTTCATGACCGACGACCTGGTGTACGTGTACGACCGGTACGAGGTCGAGTCCATGCTGATCAACTGCCACTACCCGGTCGGCCCGAACAAGTTCGTGCTCATGTACGGCATTTCGGTGAAGAAGACCGAGCAGGTGCCCGCCGAGATCGCCGACCAGTTGGTGGAGGCGATGATCGGCTACATCGGCGTCGGCTTCGAGCAGGACATCGAGATCTGGAAGAACAAGACGCGGATCGAGAACCCGCTGCTGTGCAGCGAGGACGGCCCGGTCTACCAGCTGCGGCGCTGGTACGAGCAGTTCTACGTCGACGTCGCCGACGTCACGCCGGACATGGTGGACCGCTTCGAGTTCGAACTCGACACCACCAAGCCGGTGGAGGCCTGGAAGAAGGAGGTCGCCGAGAACCTCGCGCGCAAGACGGCGGCGGAGGCGTCGGCCTGATGGACCCGGTCGAGTGCGAGCGCTGTGGGATCCGGGTCCTCGTCGAGAAGAGCAGCTGGCAGCACACGAGCGTCCAGTGGAACACCGACCATCCCGAGGCCATCTGTGAGGAGTACCGGGAGGATCCGGCCCTGACTCTGCGCGGGGCGCGGGTCGGTCGTTGCTCGGCGCTGCGCGAGTCGATCAACAAGGCCGTGCTCGACGGGCGGATCACCGTTCCGGACTGACCCCGCCGACCGCCTCCCCGGCCACGACGCCAGTGTGCCGTGGCGGGGGAGGAGGCCGCGTCGCATCCGCTGTGAGACGCTGGCAGTCGTGCTGCTCCGTTCTCTGAACCCCCTCTCCGTCGCCCGCGGCGACGACGTCGCCGACGCCGTCCGGATCGGCGACGACGTCCTCTCCCGCAGCGATGTCCTCGGCGGTGCCGGGGCCCTGGCCCGGCGCATCGGCGGTGCCGAGCGGGTCGCGGTCCTGGCCACACCCAGTGCATCCACCGTGATCGCGGTGGTCGGCTGCCTGCTGGCCGGCGTGACGGTGGTTCCGGTGCCTCCCGACTCGGGGCCGGCGGAGCTCGCCCACATCCTGTCCGACTCCGGCGCGCAGGCCTGGCTCGGGCAGGCACCCGAAGGCCCTGACATTCAGCCGAGTTCCCGAGCAGCCACGCTGCCGATCGTCCCGGTGCGAGTGCACGCCCGCGACTGGCACAGCCACCCCGAGCCACCGCCGTCGTCGATCGCGTTCGTGCTCTACACCTCCGGCACAACCGGTCCGCCGAAGGGCGTGCTGCTCAGTCGCGGGGCCATCGCCGCCGGCCTCGACGCGCTCGCCGAGGCCTGGCAGTGGAGCGAGAAAGACACTCTGGTGCACGGCCTTCCGCTGTTCCACGTGCACGGCCTGATCCTCGGGCTGCTCGGGCCGCTGCGGGTGGGCAGCCGGCTGATCCACACGCTCAAGCCCACCCCGCGGGCCTACGCGGAGGCCCGCGGGTCGCTGTACTTCGGCGTCCCGACGGTCTGGTCCCGGGTCGTCGAGGACGAGGAGTCGGCCCGCGCCCTGAGCGGGGCGCGACTGCTGGTGTCGGGCAGCGCGCCGCTGCCCGTGCCGGTGTTCGCTCGGCTCGAGGAGCTGACCGGGCTGACGCCGATCGAGCGCTACGGCATGAGCGAAACGATGATCACCCTGAGCACCCGCGCCGACGGTGAACGCCGCCCCGGCTGGGTGGGGATCCCGGTCCGGGGAGTCGAGACCAGACTCGTCGGCGAGGACGGGACGCCGGTGCCCCACGACGGCGAGTCCATCGGCGGTCTGCAGGTGCGCGGACCGATGCTCTTCGACGGCTACCTGAACCGGCCCGACGCGACGGCGGCCTCGTGGACGGCGGACGGCTGGTTCGTCACCGGCGACGTCGCGGCGATCGACGCCGACGGCGTCCACCGGATCGTCGGACGCGAATCGACCGACCTGATCAAGTCCGGTGGCTACCGGATCGGCGCGGGCGAGGTGGAGACCTCGCTGCTCGGACACCCCTCGGTGCGAGAGGTCGCGGTGGTCGGACTCGCGGACGACGACCTGGGTCAGCGGGTGGTGGCGTTCATCGTCGGCGACACCGTCGATCCGGAGTCCCTCATCGAGCACGTGGCGAGCGAGCTGTCGGTGCACAAGCGGCCGCGTGAGATTCGAGTGGTCGACTCGTTGCCGCGCAACGCGATGGGCAAGGTGCAGAAGAAGCTGCTCGGCTGAGCGCCGCCGGGTCGGTCGCCTGGGTCCTAGGCCAGTCCGCCCGCGCCGGTGAGGGTGACGAATTCCGTTCCCGCGCGGCGCAATGCGGGCAGGGCGGCGGCCAGACCCGCGGCGGTGTCGCCCTTGGGCCGGTTCATGTGCATGATCACGATCGACCCCGGTGACGCGGCGGTCAGCGCGCCCTGAACCTTCGCGGTGGGCAGGGTGGCGCCGGCGTCGCCGTTCACCGTGAAACCGACCACCTCCTCACCGAGGTCGCGGACGATCGCGGTCGCGACCTCGTCGCAGTGCGCGGTTCCGGGCCGGAACCACCTCGGTGCGGAGCCGGTGATCTGTTGCAGCCGTTGGTGGTTTCCCGACACCTCGTCCACCACCTCCGCGGCAGATCGGGTGCCCGCGATGCCGTAGGCGCTGCGCCCGGTCACCGACAGCGGAAGGTGACGCGTTCCGTGATTGCCGAGCTCGAACAGCGGGTTGGCGGACAGGCGTACCGCGACCGCCGGGTTGGCGTCGATCCAGCGACTGTTGAGGAACAGCGTGGCGGCCACTCGCTCACGCTCGAGCAGGTCGAGGAGCGCGGTGTCGACCGCGCCGCCGCCCCCCGGCCCGCCGCACGCGTCGAAGGTGAGCGCGAGACGGTGACCCGCGGACGCGAGCCGGGTTCGGATCCCGGTCACGGCCGTGCCCCACTCGTGCGGGACCGCGGTCGCCCACCGCGCCTTCACCGCCGCGGGGTCCGGCGGCGGCGGAGTCACGGGCTCGGTGAACCACGGCGCCGCGGAGCCTTCGCCGGGGAGGGCGGCGTCGGCGGGTGCCGGGCCGACGAGCGAGGGGCCGACGTACGCCCAACTCGCCGCTCCGATGCCGCCCCCGAGGAGTCCGAGCAGCATGGTCCGGCGGGTCACTCTCGCATTCACAGGCGGAGCATAGGGTCGGCCGGCCGGGTCGGCGAGTCGAGAGCGCGCCGCACGATCACGGTTCGCCGAGAGTTCACGGTGCGGTCACGGTTCGGCGGCTGCGCCCGACGAACGCTCGTTCCTCAGGACTTTTCCCATGATTCGGGACTAGCCTCGACAAATATGAGCCAGCCTGCAGAGAACACCCGCATCGTGCTCGCTTCGCGCCCCGTGGGCGAGCCCCAGCAGTCCGATTTCCGGATCGAGTCCGCGCCGATGCCCGTGCCGGGCGAGGGACAGTTGCTGCTCGAGACCCGTTACCTGTCGTTGGATCCCTACATGCGCGGCCGGATGAGCGACGCCGAGTCGTACGCCGACCCGGTCGCGATAGGCGACGTCATGGTCGGGGGCACCGTCTGCACCGTGCTCGAGTCACGGGACCCCGGCTACGCCAGCGGCGATGTGGTGCTGTCCTTTTCGGGCTGGCAGAGCCATTCGGTCGCGGACGCGAATCACGTCCGCAAGATCGACCCGAGCGTCGCGCCGGTGGAAACGGCGCTCGGGGTGCTCGGCATGCCCGGATTCACCGCGTACGCCGGACTGCTCCGGATCGGCAAGCCGCGGCCGGGCGAGACGGTCGTGGTGGCCGCGGCGACCGGACCGGTCGGGTCGGCGGTCGGTCAGATCGCCCGGATCAAGGGCGCCCGCGCGGTCGGAATCGCGGGCGGCCCCGAGAAGTGCGCCTACCTGCGCGAGCTCGGCTTCGATGCCGCGATCGACCACCGCGCGGCCGATTTCGCGGACCAGTTGGCCGCCGCGGTGCCCGACGGAATCGACGTGTACTTCGAGAACGTCGGCGGCAAGGTGTGGGATGCGGTTCTGCCGCTGCTCAACACCTACGCCCGGGTGCCGGTGTGCGGGTTGATCGCGAACTACAACCTCACCTCGGCGCCGCCCGGCCCGGACCGGGCCCCGGCGTTGATGAGCCGCATCCTCACCAAGAGCCTGACCGTGCGCGGCTTCATCCAGTCCGAGTTCGTCAAGGAGTCGTTCGCGGACTTCATGCTGGACATGTCGGGCTGGATTCGCGACGGCAAGGTCGGCTACCGCGAGGACGTCGTCGACGGGCTGGCCAACGCTCCCGAGGCGTTCATCGGACTGCTGCGGGGCAAGAATTTCGGCAAACTCCTGGTGAAGGCGGCCGAGGGGTGACCGGGCTCGTGAGTCACCAACCGCAGGCCCGAGTCGGTGCCCTCGACGTCGTGGCGTTCCTGTGCGAGCTCGCGATGCTCACCCTGCTCGTCCTCGCGGGCGCGGAGTCCACCGAATCGCTGCTGTGGCGGGTGGTCGCGGCGATCGCCCTGCCCGTGGTGGCGGCGGCAATCTGGTCGGTGTGGATGGCGCCGACCTCCCGTCGACGGCTGCGCAACCCGATCCGGCTGTACGCCCAGCTCGCGCTGTTCGCCGTGACCGGGGCGGTCGCCGGAACCTTCCTCGGCTGGCCGGTCGGTGCGGTCTTCTTCCTGGTGTCCGCGTTGGTGTTCGGGGAGCTGTGCCGTCGGGAACTCCGCACGCCGTAACTGCCGCAACAGCTTCTGGCCCGCGCCGTCGCTGATCGACACCAACGGCACTGTGCGGCATGTCAAGTACGGCGAGAGCGGGACCCACGACCAGGGCGCGACGCCGTTCGGCCACCCGGCGTCGCTCCCTGCCGCCGGCTTCGCCTAACGTGGGTCCTGGACACTTGACCAGGGTGTAGTGGTGAAGGTGTCTGGGGTCGGGGGACGCCGAGTGACATGAGGGACCGATATGGGGGGATGCTGTGAATCCGGATGTGCCGATGGTGGAACTGTCGGGCTGTCTCGTGGTCGGGATGCCGCCGTTGCGTGACGACGAGGTTGCGGTCGCGGTGTACCGGATGGTCGTCGAGGAGGCGGATCGAACGGGGGTGCGGGCGGTGATCCTGGACATCGAGGCGATCGGCGCAGTCGATTCCCGGGTCGTGGGAACGGTGAACGAGATCGGCATGCGGCTGCGTTCGGCCGCGGTGGACTGTGTGGTGGTCGACGGCCGGCCGGCGTTGCAGCAGTTCCGCGACGACCAGCGGGAACGGTCCCGACTCGACACCGTGGACTCGCTCGACGACGCCTTGGCCTGCCTGCGCTAGCGGCCGCCCGCCGCTAGCGCATGTCCCGGAAGACCGGGTCCCGCTTCTCGCGCCGGGCCAGCGTGGCCTCCTCGAAGTTGTCGGTCATCAGCCGGATCATCAACTGGCCGAGGCCTTCCTGGTTCATGTGCTGCGCCATCGAGGAGGCGTCCAGGCTCGACCACAGGGTTCGCTTGGTGAGCTCGACACCGGGCCGCGAGAACGCGGCGATCCGTTCGGCCAGCGTGAAGGACTCCTCGAGCAGGTCCTCGTCGGGCACCAGACGCGAGACCAGACCGATTCGCTCGGCCTCCTCGGCGTCGATGTCGCGGCCCGACAGCATGATCTCGAATGCCCGCGACGATCCGATCGCCCGCGGCAGCAGGTAGCTCAAGCCGAGCTCGCTCGCGGTGAGCCCGTTGTTGATGCCCGCGGCGCGGAAGTACGCGTCGGGGGCGGCCAGCCGAATGTCCGCGGCCAGCGAGAGGCAGAAGCCGCCGCCGATCGCGGCCCCGTTGACCGCTGCGATCACCGGCTGATGCATCCGGCGGATCGCGAGCACCACGTCGTCGAGGATCTCCATCGCGCGCAGGGCGATCGACGGTCGGGTCAGTCCGTCGATGTGCGGCGGGCTGCCCGCCGAGGCCTGGTCGGCGCCCGAGCAGAAGCCGCGGCCGGCGCCGGTGAGCACCACCGCGCGCACCGAGTTGTCGTTGCTGATCGCCTCGAGCGACTCCTTGAGCGGGACCATCACGTCGAACGCCATGGCGTTCATCCGCTCCGGGCGGTTCAGGGTCACCAGCGCGACGTTCTCACGCGGTCGCTCGACGAGGATGAAGCTCACGGTGTTCTCCTGCTCTGCGTCAACGGTCGGACCCCGTCGACACTACGTCGAAAGGGCGAAAGTTGTAACAGGTTCTAGCGGAGGGCCGGGGTGTGCAGCCTATGCCGTCTCGCGACGACGACGCCGCGCGTTGAGCACCGACAGTCCGGTGATCACCAGGAAGAGCACCGCCGTGGAGATCAGCTGTTTGCGCGCGTCCACGTCGGTGAGCATCAGCAGGATCAGGGCGCCGAGGGCGGCGAGGGTCAGCCAGCTCAGGTACGGGAAGCACCACATCCGCACGGTGAGCTCGCCCTCGGCCTCGAGTCGCGGACGCAGCCGCAGCTGGGAGACCACGATGAAGATCCAGATCACCAGCAGGGCCGCGCCGACCGCGTTGAGCAGGATCGACAGCAGCGAGTCGGGCAGCAGCCAGTTCAGCAGCACCGACACGAATCCGAAGAACACCGACAGGATCACCGCGTTGGTCGGCACCCCGGTGGCGGACAGCTTGGACAGCAGCGCGGGACCGTCGCCGCGCCGCGCGAGCGAGAACGCCATCCGGGAGGTGCCGTACACGTTCGCGTTGAAGGCGGACAGCAGCGCCACCACGACGACCAGTTCCATCAGGCCGGCGACGTACGGGAGGTGCGCCTGATTGAGCACCGCGACGAACGGGCCGCTCTGCAGGTGCTCGGAATTCCACGGCAGCACCAGCACCATGATGGCGATGGACCCGATGTAGAAGACGCTGATTCGCCACACCACGCTGCGCACCGCGGTCGCGATCGAGTGCTCGGGGTCGTGCGATTCGGCCGCCGCGATCGTCACGATCTCGATGCCGCCGAAGGCGAAGGCCACCACCAGCAGTCCGGCCGCGATCCCCGCGAAGCCGTTGGGCATGAAGCCGCCCTGACCCAACAGATTGGTGAAGCCGACCGGGTCGGTGTCGGGCAGGATCCCGAACACGAGCAGGACGCCGATCACGAGGAACGCGACGATGACGGCGACTTTCAATGCGGCGAACCAGAATTCGAACTCGCCGAAGTTGCTGACCTTCGCCAGGTTGACCACCGCGAAGAAGGTGACGAAGACGAGCGCGATCACCCACTGCGGCATCCCGGGCAGCCAGCCGTGCACGATTGCCGAGGCGCCGGTGATCTCGGCGCCCAGCACCATGATGAGCATGAACCAGTAGAGCCAGCCCATCGTGAATCCGGCCCACTCGCCGATGCCGATCCGCGCGTAGTGGCTGAAGGATCCGCTGGCCGGGATGGCCGCCCCCATCTCGCCGAGCATGCGCATGACGAAGATGACGATCAGGCCGGCGATCATGTACGAGATCAGGACCGCCGGCCCGGCCTTGGCGATGCCGACGCCGGTGCCGAGGAACAGGCCCGCGCCGATCGCGGAGCCCAGGCCCATCATCGTGAGATGGCGGACCTTGAGCCCGTGCCCGAGGTGCGAGGTGTCGCCCTCGTCGGTGCTCGCGGGGGTACTCGGCACTGCGTCGGCCATCGGTCAGTCGTTCTTGTGCAGCGCGGCGTTGAGCTCGACGCCGGTGCCCGCCTTCGCAACGACCTCGACGCCGCCGGTGACCGAGTTCCGGCGGAAGAGCAGGTTGGACTGGCCGCTGAGGTCCTTGGCCTTGACCACGGTGCCGTCCGGGCCGGTGACCTTGGTGCCGGCGGTGACGTACAGGCCCGCCTCGACGACGCAGTCGTCGCCGAGGGAGATGCCGAGGCCGGAGTTCGCGCCCAGCAGGCAGCGCTTGCCCACCGAGATGACCTCCTTGCCGCCGCCGGACAGGGTGCCCATGATCGAGGCGCCGCCGCCGACGTCCGAGCCGTCGTCGACGACCACGCCGCCGGAGATCCGGCCCTCGACCATGGAGCTGCCCAGGGTGCCGGCGTTGAAGTTCACGAAGCCCTCGTGCATGACGGTGGTGCCGGAGGCCAGGTGCGCGCCGAGCCGGACCCGGTCCGCGTCGCCGATCCGGACGCCGGAGGGGACGACGTAGTCGACCATGCGCGGGAACTTGTCGACCCCGTAGACGGTGACCTGTCCGCGGGCGCGCAGCTGAGCGCGCACCAGCTCGAAGCCCTCGACCGCGCACGGTCCGAAGTTGGTCCAGACGACATTGGCGAGCAGGCCGAAGACCCCGTCGAGGTTCAGGCCGTGCGGCGCCACCAGGCGGTGCGAGATCAGGTGGAGGCGCAGGTAGGCGTCGTGCGCGTCGACCGGCGCGGCCTGCATGTCGGCGATCGAGGTGCGGACGGCGATCTGACGCACGCCGCGGGTGTCGTCGGCGCCGGTCAGCGCGGCCAGCTCGGCCGGGACGTCGGCGCCGTCGAGGACGACGCTGCCGGTGTCGGCGAACTCGCCGAGCACGGGCTCGGGGTACCAGGTGTCGAGGACGACCCCGTCCGTGGTCACGTTTGCGATGCCGACTGCGGATGCTCCCTGAATGCTCACGGGCACTCAGGGTACCGGCACGCGCGATTGAACCTTCACGCGAGCGCATCCGTGCAAGGCTGTGGCGGGGGTCGTGGAGACGTGCCGGAAGGACGTGGAGCCATGCGTGGGATCAAGTTCGTGCGCTCGACCCGGATCGCGGCGGCGGGCGCCGTGTTCGCGGCGGCCGTGGCCGCCCTCGGATCACCCGCCGCGGTCGCGGCGCCGGTGTGCCCCGGCGCAGGTCAGGCGCCGGTGCTGGTCGGCAGCGCCCCGGGCACGGTGATCGAGGGCGCCATCGTCGACGGTCTCGGTCGGCTCTACCTCACCGACCTGAGCAGCGCCCGAGTCCTTCGGATCGACCGCCCTGGTGCGCCCGCGGTGCCGATCGCGACCGTCCCCGGCGCGATGAGTGGCGGGCTCGCCTGGGCTCCGGACGGCGCTCTGCTGGTCGGCTACGGCGACGCCCGGGTCGCGGTCGGCGACATCGCGCGGTCGGCAGGCATCGTGAAGGTCGACCTCGCGACCGGCGCGGTGCACCCCTTCGCGACCGGGCTGTCCGCGGCGAATGGACTGGCGGTGGCCCGCGACGGCACCGTCTACGCGACCAACGATCTCGCGTCCCTGGTGGGGCGGGTGCTGCCGAACGGGGTCGTCCAGCCGGACTGGGCGGTGCTGCCCAGCGCGAACGGCGCCGCGCTCAGCGCGGACGACCGCTACCTCTACGTCTCGCGCACGTTCACGAACCCCGGCGTGAGCCGGATCCCGACCGCGAGCCCCGGGGCGCCGGAGTCCCTGGTCACCTTCGGCGGCGCGGACGTGCTGGCGGCGCCGGACGGACTGGTGCTCGACGCGCACGGCAGGCCGGTGGTCCCGACCGATGTCGGCGGCGAGATCCTCCGGGTGGACGGGCCCAACCAGTTCTGTGCGCTGGCCGGTGGCCTCCGGGCCTCCAGCGTGCTGACCTACGGACGGGGTAGCGGCGGGTTCTCCGAGGGCCGGCTGTTCCGGGCCGGTTTCGACGGCGACATCTACGAGATCCCGGGCGGCTTCGACCGCTAGGCCTACCCTGGCGTGGTGACTTCACTGCCGCGCCTGGACCTGTCCGCCGACCCCGTCGACCTGACCGCCGCGCTCGTCGACATCCCGAGCGTGTCTCAGGACGAGTCCCTGATCGCGGACGCCGTCGAGGCGGCGCTGCGCGCGCAGACCACCGGTTTCGAGATCGTCCGGAACGGCAACGCGGTGCTCGCGCGCACCAGCCGGGGCCTGCCCAGCCGGGTCATGCTGGCCGGCCACCTCGACACCGTCCCGATCGCCGACAACGTGCCCAGCAGGCGCACGGTCGACCCGGTCGAGGGGGACGTGCTGCACGGCTGCGGAACCGTCGACATGAAGTCCGGTGACGCGGTGTTCCTGCACCTCGCGGCGACGGTATCGGACCTCGCCCACGATCTGACGCTGGTGTTCTACGACTGCGAGGAGATCGCCGCGACGTACAACGGGCTCGGTCGCATCGAGCGCGAGCTTCCCGACTGGCTGCGGGCGGACGTCGCGGTGCTCGGCGAGCCGTCCGGCGGCTTCATCGAGGCAGGCTGCCAGGGCACGCTGCGGGTTCGGTTGACCGCGAACGGGGTTCGCGCGCACTCGGCACGGTCCTGGCTGGGGGACAACGCGATTCACAAGTTCGCGCCGCTGCTGCAGCGGCTCGCCGACTACCGTGCGCGTTCGGTGGACATCGACGGCTGCGTCTACCGGGAGGGTCTGTCGGCGGTCCGGATTTCCGGGGGAGTGGCGGGCAACGTGGTGCCTGACGCCGCCGAGATCGACGTCAACTTCCGCTTCGCGCCGGACCGCAGCGTCGAGCAGGCGATCGCGCACGTTCGCGAGGTCGTCGACGGACTCGGCCTCGATTTCGAGGTCACCGACAGTTCCGCCGGCGCGCTGCCCGGGCTGTCGGCGCCCGCCGCGGCGGCGCTGATCGAGGCCGCGGGCGGACAGTTCCGCGCGAAGTACGGCTGGACCGACGTCTCCCGCTTCTCCGCGCTGGGCATCCCGGCGGTCAACTACGGTCCCGGCGATCCGAATCTCGCGCACAAGCGCGACGAGCGCGTCCCGGTGCAGCAGATCGCCGACGTGACCGCTGTGCTGCGCGGCTACCTCAGCGCCTGAACCGTCGACCGGCACCGCCTCACGATGCGGTCGCGGCGCGGGCGAGGAGTCCGCGCCGACCCGCTAGCCTTGCCGCCATGGCACCCGACAAGACGCCCGGACGGCCCGCGAAGCGCAGCACCGCCAAGCGAGGCAGCGCTTCGGTCAAGCATCGCGGCCCGATCCTCCTGCGTCGCGACCGCAAGGCGGACACCAGCACCACCGACCAGCGGTTGCTCGACCAGCGCGGCCCGACCGACTGGGTGCACACCGACCCGTGGCGGGTGCTGCGTATCCAGAGCGAGTTCGTCGAGGGCTTCGGCGCGCTCGCGGAGGTGCCCCGCGCGGTGACCGTGTTCGGTTCCGCGCGCACCGCCGAGGACCACCCCGAGTACGACTCGGGCCGCGCGCTCGGCGCGGCGCTCGCGGAGGCGGGCTACGCCGTCATCACCGGCGGCGGACCCGGCGTGATGGAGGCGGCCAACCGCGGCGCCAGCGAGTCGGGCGGCTACTCGATCGGCCTCGGCATCGAGCTGCCGTTCGAGCAGGGCCTCAACGAGTGGGTCGACCTCGGCATCAACTTCCGCTACTTCTTCGCCCGCAAGACCATGTTCGTCAAGTACTCCCAGGCATTCATCTGCCTGCCCGGCGGATTCGGCACCCTCGACGAACTGTTCGAGGCGCTCACCCTGGTGCAGACCCGCAAGGTCACCCGGTTCCCCATCGTGTTGTTCGGCTCGGAGTACTGGTCGGGCCTGGTCGAGTGGATCAAGTCGACGCTGGTCGTGAGCGGCAAGATCTCGGAGGCCGACGTGGAGCTGCTGCACGTGACCGACAGCGTCGAGGAGGCCGTGCGGATCGTCGTCGAGTCCCAGCACGGCGTCGACGCCGCGGCACTGATGGGCACCGAGGAGGAGTGGTGACCGGGCGACCGGTCGCGGTCTGCGTGTACTGCGCCTCCGGCCCGGTCGGCGACTCGTATCTCGAGCTCGCTGCCCGCGTCGGAGCCGAGATCGGTCTTCGCGGCATGCAACTCGTCTCCGGCGGCGGCAACGTCTCGATGATGGGTGCGGTGGCCGCGGCCGCCCGCGAGGCAGGCGCCCACACCATCGGCGTCATCCCGAAGGCATTGGTGCACAGGGAGGTCGCCGACACCGACGCCGACGAGTTGATCGTCACCGACACCATGCGGCAGCGCAAGCAGACCATGGAGGACCGGGCCGACGCCTTCATCGCGCTGCCCGGCGGAATCGGCACGCTCGAGGAACTGTTCGAGACCTGGACCGCGGGGTATCTGGGCATGCACGACAAGCCGATGGTTCTGCTCGATCCGGTCGGTCACTACACCGGTCTGCTGGAATGGCTCGGCGGGCTGCGCGAGGGCGGCTTCGTGCAGCAGCGGGCCCTCGACGCGCTGGTGGTGACCGCGGACGTCGGCGCTGCGCTCGACGCCTGCATGCGGTGAGTGCCCCGCCCCACGCATGCAACTATGAAGTCATGACCGAGATCGCCGGAGCGGAGCCTGCGCAGCGACCAGACTTGCCGCCGGCACCGCTGCCGACCCTGTGCGGCCGACCCGTGGCGACCGACCGTGCCCTGGTGATGGCCATCGTCAATCGCACCCCGGACTCGTTCTACGACCGCGGCGCGACGTTCACCGACGAGGCCGCGATGGCGGCCGTGGACCGCGCGGTGTCCGAGGGCGCGGACCTGGTCGACATCGGCGGGGTCAAGGCCGGGCCCGGTGACGAGGTCGACGCCGCCGAGGAGATCCGCCGGGTGGTGCCGTTCGTCGAGGCGATCCGCGGGCGCTATCCGGACCTGTTGATCTCGGTGGACACCTGGCGCGGGCCCGTCGCGCGGCTCGCCTGCGCCGCGGGGGCGGACCTGATCAACGACACCTGGGCCGGCGCCGATCCGGAACTTGTCGCGGTGGCCGCGGAGCTCGGTGCGGGATACGTCTGCTCGCACACCGGCGGCGCCGTGCCCCGGACGCGACCGCACCGGGTTCGCTACGCCGACGTGGTCACCGACGTGGTCGCCGAGGTCGTCGCGGCGGCCGAGCGGGCCCGCGTGCTGGGGGTCGCGGAGGACGCAATCCTCATCGATCCCACCCACGATTTCGGCAAGAACACCTTCCACGGCCTCGAGTTGTTGCGACGAGTGGACGATCTCGTTAAGACCGGATGGCCAGTGCTGATGGCACTGAGCAACAAGGACTTTGTCGGGGAGACTCTAGGGGTGGAACTCGCCGACCGGTTGGAGGGCACATTGGCAGCGACAGCATTGGCCGCGGCACGTGGCGCCCGCGTGTTCCGTGTCCACGAGGTGGCGTCCACCCGCCGGGTGGTGGACATGGTTGCCGCGATCGTCGGCACCAGAGCTCCGGTCAGGACCGTACGGGGGTTGGCATGAGCACGATGAACGCGAGCGGGCTGCGCCTGTGGTCGGAGGCGAACAGCTGGGATCACCCGGACTGGACCGTCGACGAGCTGGTGGCGGCCAAGGCCGGGCGCACCGTGACGGTGGTGCTGCCTGCACTGAACGAGGAGAAGACCGTCTCCGCGGTCGTGGACACCATCCACCCCCTGCTGGGCGGGCTGGTGGACGAGCTGATCGTGCTCGACTCCGGGTCGACCGACGAGACCGCCGAGCGGGCGGCAGCGGCCGGGGCGACCGTGATCAGCCGGGAGCAGGCGGTCCCCGAGCTGGCACCGGTACCGGGCAAGGGTGAGGTGCTGTGGCGCTCGATCGCCGCGAGCACCGGCGACCTCATCGCATTCGTGGACGCCGACCTGATCAACCCGGATCCGGCGTTCGTGCCGAAGCTGCTCGGGCCGCTGCTCACCGTGGACGGCATTCACTTGGTGAAGGGGTACTACCGCCGACCGCTGCGGGTCAGCGGAACCGAGGACGCGAACGGCGGTGGTCGGGTGACCGAACTGGTCGCGCGGCCGCTGCTGGCGGCCATGCGTCCGGAACTGACCTCGGTGCTGCAGCCGCTCGGTGGCGAGTACGCGGGCACGAGGGAGCTGCTGTCGGCGGTCCCGTTCGCGCCCGGCTACGGCGTCGAGATCGGGTTGCTGCTCGACACCTACGACCGGCTCGGGCTGAGCGCGATCGGTCAGGTGAATCTGGGTGTCCGCAAGCATCGCAACCGACCGCTGATCGAACTCGGCGTGATGAGCCGGCAGATCATCGGCACCATGCTCGGCCGCTGCGGGATCGAGGACTCGGGTGCCGGGCTGACCCAGTTCAGGGCGGACGGCGACTCGTTCCTGCCCCTGACCACCGAGGTGTCGCTGGCCGACCGGCCGCCGATGAACACACTGCGTCCCTGAACACAGTGTCGGAGGCTCGTGACAGGATCGGGTCATGTTCACGGTGTTGCTATACCTGTTGATCATGGCCCTCGTCGGAGGGTTGCTGTTCCTGGTGGTGTCCATGGTCTTCGGACGCGGCGAGCAGATGGAGCCCTTGCCGCCGGGAACCACCGCGACCACGCTGCCTGCCCGGGACGTCACCGGAACGGACGTGCAGCAGCTGAGGTTCCAGCAGACGCTGCGCGGCTACAAGGCGAGTGAGGTGGACTGGGCTCTGGACCGGCTCGGCGCCGAGATCGACGCGCTCCGAGCCGAGGTGGCGCAGTTGCGGGAGGCGCGACCCACGGCTCCCGGACCGGTGGAGAAGCGATGACGACCACCGGGTACGACGACGGCAGGGTGCGCTGCCCGTGGGCCGTGGACACGGACGGCAGCACGCTCTACCGCGACTACCACGACCAGGAGTGGGGGACTCCGCTGCACGGCCGGGACGAGCTGTTCGAGCGGGTGTCTCTCGAGGCGTTCCAGTCCGGATTGTCGTGGATCACCGTGCTCCGCAAGCGGGAGGCCTTCCGCGAGGCCTTCGCCGGCTTCGACGTGGAGGCGGTCGCGGCGTTCGGCGCCGAGGATGTCGAGCGACTGCTGGCCGAACCCGGGATCATCCGGAACCGGGCCAAGATCGAGGCGTCGATCTCCAACGCCCGCGCCGTGCTCGCGATGTCGGACACGGACCTCGACTCGCTGCTGTGGTCGTTCGCCCCGCCCGCCCGGCTGCGGCGCGCCCGTACTGTGTCCGAGGTTCCCGCGATCACCGACGAGTCCACCGCGATGGCACGCGAACTCAAGCGTCGAGGCTTCCGATTCGTGGGCCCCACCACGGCATATGCGCTGATGCAGGCCACCGGCATGGTCGACGATCACCTGGCCGACTGCTGGGTTCGCGGACGCTGAAAACCGGTTGCCGGATGGGTCCGACGGGCGCTTTGGGCGACTCAGCTACCCGCCGCTAGTTGCAATAGGGAAGAATGACACAGGTGGACCCGGTACAAGCAGCCGGGACTGACGGTAAGCCTAGGCGCAGAGCACGGCGGCGCAGATCTGGAGGGAGCAGGCAATGGCGGCCATGAAGCCCCGGACCGGGGACGGTCCCCTCGAAGCAACCAAAGAAGGACGGGGAATCGTCATGCGGGTCCCGCTCGAGGGCGGAGGTCGGCTCGTGGTCGAGCTGACCCCGGACGAAGCCGCCGCGCTGGGGGACGAATTGAAGGGCGTTACCAGTTAGCTTCCTCGCGGTCGGTGTGATCACCGACGTGCACAGGGCCCCGCTCGCCGTCACGGCAGGCGGGGTCTTGCTGTGGTTGTCGCGCCGGGCGGGGCGCACGGGGGAGGTGCGGCAGTCGTGCTCGACGAGGTCGTAGACCTGCTCGCGTGCCCGCACTGCGGCGCCGAACTCGACGTGTCCGACCGCACCCTGCTATGCGGGCGCGGCCACAGCTTCGACATGGCCAAGCAGGGCTACGTGAGCCTGCTGTCGGGGGCATCGAAGATCACCGGGGACAGTGCCGAGATGATCGCCGCGCGAGTGCGATTCCTCGACGGCGGTCACTTCGATCCGCTCATGGACGCGGTCGCCCGCGCGTGCGTCGCCGACCCGTCCGACCGGCCCGCCGTGCTCGAGGTGGGTGCGGGCACCGGCCACTACCTCGCTGCGGTCCTCGACGCCCTCCCCTCGGCCCGCGGGATCGGTGTGGACGTCTCGAAGGCTGCCGCCCGCAGGCTCGCCCGCAGCCATCCGCGCGCGGCGTCGGTGGTCGCGGACATCTGGACCCAGTTGCCGGTGCGTGAGCGGGTGACCAGCCACGTGCTGTCGATCTTCGCGCCGAGGAACGCGGCCGAACTGCGCCGGGTGCTGCGGCCGGACGGCACGCTGGTGGTGCTCACGCCGACCGACCGGCACCTGCGCGAGCTGGTCGAGTTGCTCGGAATGGTGCGGGTGGACGAGAACAAGACCGCGCGACTCGGGGCGGCGATGGCGGGGCACTTCGAGCGGATCGACCGCGTCGAGGTCGAGTACCAGATGGCCCTCTCGCACAGTGACGTCGACAGCCTGGTCGCGATGGGGCCGTCCGCCCGTCACCTCGACGGCCAGGCGCGGGCCCGTCGCATCGAGGAACTGCCCGAGTCGTCCACCGTGACGGCCTCCGTCACGATCTCGCGCTACCGGCCGCTGTACCCCACGACCGCGGCCTCGTAGACGGCCACTGTCTGTCGGGCGATCTGCGCCCAGGAGAACTCCGCGATCGCGCGGACGCGCCCGGCCCGCCCCATCGCACGTGCCGCGCCGCGGTCCGCGCAGACGTCGTTGACCGCGGCGGCCAGTGCCTGCTCGAACGCCTCCGGCTCGTAGGAGTTGTAGTGCACGAGCCGGCCGGTGACGCCGTCGTCGACGACCTCGGGAATGCCGCCGACGTCGGAGGCCACCACGGCGGTCTCGGTCGCCATCGCCTCGAGGTTCACGATGCCCAGCGGCTCGTACACCGACGGGCAGACGAACACCGTAGCCGCGGAGAGTATTTCGCGAAGCTGTGCGGTGGGCAGCATTTCCCGGACCCAGAACACCCTGCCGCGCGCGGCGGCGAGCGCGGCGACGGCGTGCTCGGTTTCCGCTGCGATCTCGGGGGTGTCGGGTGCGCCCGCGCACAGCACCAGTTGCACATCCGGGTCGAAGTCGTGGGCCGCGGCGATCAGGTGGGCGACCCCCTTCTGCCGGGTGATGCGGCCGACGAACACCGCGACCGGCGCGTCGGGGTCGACGCCGAGCGCAGCCAGCACCGACGACGGCGTGCCGTCGCCGGGCTCCGGATACCAGACGTCGGTGTCAATTCCGTTGCGCACCACGTGCACCCGGTTCGGATCGACGAACGGGTAGGCGTCGAGCAGGTCGGTCCGCATGCCGGCGCTGACCGCGACGATCGCATCCGCGTGGCGAACGGCGTTCGCCTCGGACCAGGACGAGATCCGGTATCCCGCACCGAGTTGCTCGGCCTTCCACGGGCGGCGGGGTTCGAGCGAGTGCGCGGTGAGCACGTGCGGAACCCCGTGCAGTTCGCCCGCAAGATGTCCGGCGAGGCCGGTGTACCAGGTGTGTGAGTGGACGACGTCGACCCCGCCCGCGGCCGCGGCCATCCGCAGCTCCGCGGACAGCGTCGCGAGCGCGGGATTCGCCGATGCCAGCGCGGCGTCGGGCTGGTGCACCAGGGCGCCCTCGCGGGGCACGCCCATGCAGTGCACGTCGACCTCGCAGAGCCGGGCCAGCTGCGCCACGAGCTCGGTGACGTGAACACCGGCGCCGCCGTAGATCTCCGGCGGGTACTCCCTGGTCATCATCGCCACGCGCACGCGCTAAAGGTAGCCGCCCGACAGTGTTCGGGCCACCGCTCACCCTCGGGCGAAGCCTCGGGTGTGTCCCGAGCCGGGCGAAACCCCGGGCATGTCCCGTTCTCGGGCATGTCCCGGTAGCGGGGGTCAGGCACGGCCGATAGGTTGGCAGGGTGAGGAGCCAGCCGCATGTGCTTGGAATCGTGCTCGCCGGCGGTGAGGGGAAGCGTCTGTACCCCCTGACTGCGGACCGGGCCAAGCCCGCCGTCCCTTTCGGCGGCGCCTACCGGCTGATCGACTTCGTGCTCAGCAATCTGGTCAACGCCGGCTACCTCCGGATCTGCGTGCTCACCCAGTACAAGTCCCATTCCCTCGACCGCCACATCTCGCAGACCTGGCGACTGTCGGGTTTCGCGGGGGAGTACATCACCCCGGTCCCGGCCCAGCAGCGGCTCGGCCCGCGCTGGTACACCGGAAGCGCCGACGCGATCTTCCAGTCGCTCAATCTGGTCTACGACGAGGATCCCGAGTACATCGTGGTGTTCGGCGCCGACCACGTGTACCGGATGGACCCCGAGCAGATGGTCCAGCATCACATCGCCTCCGGCGCGGGCGTCACCGTCGCCGGTATCCGGGTGCCCCGCAGCGAGGCGTTCGCCTTCGGGTGCATCGACAGCGACGAGTCGGGCAAGATCGTCCAGTTCCTGGAGAAGCCGGCGCACCCGCCCGGAACCCCCGACGATCCCAACGTGACGTTCGCGTCGATGGGCAACTACGTGTTCACGACCAAGGTGCTGGTCGACGCCATTCGGGCGGACTCGGAGAACTCGGACTCCGACCACGACATGGGCGGCGACATCATCCCCGCGCTGGTCGCCGCGGGCGAGGCCTCGGTGTACGACTTCAAGGACAACGTGGTGCCCGGTGCCACCGACCGGGACCGCGGCTACTGGCGCGACGTGGGAACACTCGACGCCTTCTACGACGCGCACATGGACCTGGTGTCCGTGCACCCGGTGTTCAACCTCTACAACCGGCGCTGGCCGATCCGCGGCGCGGCCGAGAACCTGGCCCCCGCGAAGTTCGTGCAGGGCGGACTGGCGCAGGAATCCGTGGTCGGGGCGGGTTGCATCCTCTCCGCCGCGACCGTTCGCAACTCGGTGCTCAGTTCCAACGTGATGGTCGACGACGGCGCCACCGTCGAGGGCAGCGTGCTGATGCCCGGCGTCCGGATCGGCAAGGGCGCCGTGGTGCGCCGCGCCATCCTCGACAAGAACGTTGTGGTCGGCGAGGGGGAGATCATCGGCGTCGACCTCGAGCGCGACCGTCAGCGGTTCGCAATCAGTTCCGGGGGAGTCGTCGCCATCGGCAAGGGCGTCTGGATCTAGGGCGCGTCGCGCCCTAGCCCGCGGTCGCGCGTAGCGGCTCGGTCGAACTCATCAGCTCGGCCCACGACTCGACGTTCGGGTGGCGCTTGAGCAGTGCTCGGCGCTGGCGCTCGGTCATCCCGCCCCACACGCCGAATTCGACTCTGTTGTCGAGGGCCTCGGCGCCGCACTGAACGATGACGGGGCACTGACGGCACGCGGCCGCCGCCTCGCGTTGGGCGGCGCCGCGCACGAACATCTGATCGGGGTGCTCGGCACGGCACAGCGCACGGGCCGTCCACGTGTGCGGTATCGCCGGCCGGACGTTGCTCGAGTAGATCACGAGATCCCATGCTGCCCCCGATCGCGGCCGGTCGGCGGCCGTGCGACCCGAAGTTGGTCAACTGTCCATCTCGGGGTAACTACCTGAGGTCGCGGCGCCGGAATGCGGCCAGTCCGACCAGGATCAACGTGACGTCGATCAGGAGCAGCCAGAGCACCGGTGCGAGCTCGAACTGGGCCCCGGGTACTCGCGGTGTGTGGGTGAACGGTTCGAGGTCGAGTACCCACTGCGGGACACCGGAGATCGAGCCGAGCAGGAAGAGGGCGACGAACGCCACCAGCACACCCCAGGCCACGGGGGCGAAGCGCGGCGCCAGTCCGAACAGCAGGACTGCCGCGGCGGTGAGCATCCAGATCGCCGGCAGTTGCACCAGCGCGGCGGCGAGCACCCCGGGCAGTGTGCCACCGACGTCCGAGGCCGCGACGCCGTAGGTGATGCCGGCGACGAGTCCCGCTGCCAGCATCGCCACCGCCGGTCCCGCGATCGCGAGGACGACATGGCTCCAGGCCCACCGTGTCCGGCCGACCCCGCCGGACAGGACGAGCTCGCCGCGGTCGGCGCTCTCCTCGCTGTGCAGCCGGAGTGCGGACGAGATCGAAAGCGCCGCAGCGCCGACCGCCAGCATGGTGAACGAGATGGTGACGAACGAGTCCTCCAGTGCCTGCGAGCCGCCCATTCGGTTGACGATGTCGAGCACCGTCTGGTTGCTGCCGATCTCGTCGCCGATCCCGTGCACGACGCTGCCGATCAGCAAGGCGTACAGACAGATCCCGATCGTCGACGCGATCAGCGTGCCGCGCTGCAGCCGCCACGAGAGCCCGAACGGACCGTTGAGGGAGGGGGCTGCGGTCGGTGAGCCGAGGCGCTCGGCGATCAACCCCGCACCGACGTCCCGCCTGCGCAGGAGCGCGTACGCGGCCACGGTCAGCACGACCGTCGTCGCCAGCGGCAGCAGCAGCACCCACCAGCGGTCACCGGCGTACGGGCGGACCTGGAGTGACCAGCCGAGCGGGGACAGCCACGACAGCGCCCCCGAGCCGGCATCGCCGACCGCGCGGAGCGCGAACGCGGTCCCGAGGACCCCGAAGGCGATACCGCGGGCGACCCGGGCGCTGGCACTGAGCTGCGCGGCGACCGCGGCGACGGCGGTGAACACGAAGCCCGAGGCGGCCAGCGCGAGCCCGAACGCCAGCGACCCGGAGCGGGGGACGTCGGTGGTGAACAGGCCTGCGGCCCCGATCAATCCGGTCAGGAGCGAGGCGCCGAACGCGACCGACAGTGCGGCGGTCAGGCCCGCGTACCGGCCGACCGACGTCGAGTCGAGCAACTCCGTCCGGCCCGACTCCTCCTCCGCGCGGGTGTGCCGGATGACGGTGAGGATCACCGCGACCGCGATCAGCGTGTAGAACATGCCGGCCTTCCAGATGCCGACCGCGCCGAGGCTGTCGTTGTAGATGTTGCCGTACATGGCCCGCTGTGCGGGGCTTCCCATGATGGTGGCCGCGAAGGCCGCGCGATCCGCCTCGGAGGGGTAGATGCTCTGGATGCTGCCCACGTAGACCGACGCCAGCGGCAGGGAGAGGAGCAGTACCCACAGCGGCAGGACGATCCTGTCCCGGCGCAGCGCCAGGCGGAGCAGCAGCAGGGTGCCGGCGAAGTTCGGGTCGCCGCGGGTGGCAGTCGTGGCGCGGCGTCCGCCGCCGGCGATCGTGGCGGTGCTCATGCCGACACCTTCTCCCCGGTGGGTTCGGGTCCGTCGATCTGGTAGTGCCGCAGGAACAGTTCCTCCAGGGTCGGCGGCTTGCTGACGAGGGTGCGGACACCGGCGTCGCCGAGGACGCGGATCAGGGCGCCGAGGTGTTCGCCGTCGACCTGGCAGTGCAGGGTGTGGTTCTCGAGCGAGATGTCCTCGACGCCCTCGAGGTTGCTGAGATCGCCTGGATCGCTCAGCAATTCGGCGCTGATCGAGGTTCGGCTCAGATGTCGCATGTCCGACAGTGCGCCGCTCTCGACGGTCTTGCCGGCGCGGATGATGGTGACCCGTTGGCAGAGCGCCTCCACCTCGGACAGGATGTGGCTCGACAGCAACACGGTCACGCCACGCGCGGCCGCCTCGGTGACGCACTCGCGGAATACCTGTTCCATCAGCGGATCCAGGCCGGAGGTCGGCTCGTCGAGCAGCAGCAGGCCGGCGTTGGACGAGAGGGCGGACACCAGCGAGACCTTCTGCCGGTTGCCCTTCGAGTATGTGCGTGCCTTCTTGCGGGGGTCCAGGTCGAAGCGTTCGACGAGTTCGTCGCGTCGGGATTCGTCCATGCCGCCGCGCATTCGGCCCAGCAGGTCGATGGTCTCGCCGCCGGACAGGGACGGCCACAGCGTGACGTCGCCCGGCACGTAGGCGATGTCCCGGTGCAGGTCGACCGCGTCGGTCCACGGGTCGCGGCCGAGGACCCGGGCGCGACCGGAGGTGGCGCGCAGAATCCCGAGCAGTACCCGGAGGGTGGTGGACTTGCCCGCACCGTTCGGCCCGAGGAAGCCGTGCACCTCGCCCTCGGCGACGTCGAGGTTCAGGCCGTCGAGTGCGCGCACGGGCCCGAAATGCTTGTGCAGGTCGTGGACTTCGATGATGCCGGTCATCGATTCTCCTAGTTCTTTGTGTCGCTTGTGGTTTCGGCTCGCTGGTCGACGACGGCGTCGAGGAACGTGGTGTCGGTGAACAGTCCCTCGGTGTACAGCTCGAGGGCCGGGAACATGATCTCGTCGGTGAGTTCTCGGATCGCGTGACCCCAGTCGACCGAATCGCCCTGCTCGCCGCGCATCTGCAGGAAGAGCAGCGTGCTGCCCATCGACTGCATGGTGAGGTAGCGGGCCCGAGCGGCCGGATCTCGGCTCGGCCGAAGGGTTCCCGCGGCCACGCCGTCCGCGAGGTACTGCTCGGTGGTGGCGACGATGTGCTCGAACATCGACTGCGCCAGCGTGCCGCCCGCCTGGTAGCTGCGTACGACGTAGGCGATCAGAGGCGCGTACTCCTCGACCTCGGCGAGCTGCTGGAGCAGCCCGGCCGCGCTCGGCCGGGTCAGGGACTCGGTCTTGGCCACCCGGATGATCTCGAGGACGTGCGCGTCGCATGCGGCGCGCAGGCCGTCCTTGGATCCGAAGTGGTGGTTGACCAGTCCCGGCGACACACCCGCGGCCGCGGCGACGGCGCGGACCCCGGTCGCGAACCCCTGCTCGCCGAAGACGGTGATGGCCGCGTCGCGGATGCGGGCGCGGGTGGTCAGGTCCCGGTCGGGGCCAGGTCGATCGGACAGGGCTGAACGCATGTTCAAAACACTAAACGGGTGTTCAGTGCGATGGCAAGGGTTCGGCCCGTCAAGGAGTCGTCAAGATGGGATCAGCCGCGGGAGGCGCAGAGCAGCCCGTCGCCGACCGGCAGCAGCACCTTGGTCAGCCGCTCGTCCTCCGCGATCGCCCGGGCCGCCGCCCGCACCGCGAGCGTGGTGGCGTCCCGCGCCGCCGGATCGGCGACCCGGCCGCCGAGCAGGGCATTGTGCAGGACGATCACCCCGCCGGGGCGCAGCAGTCGCACGCCCTGCTCGACGTACTGCGGGTGGTCGTCCGGCGAGGTGTCGATGAACACCAGGTCGTAGGCGCTGTCCGCGAGCCGCGGCAGCACGTCCAGGCCCCAGCCGTTGATCAGTCGGGTCCGGCCCGGGGCGATGGCGCCGGCCCGGAAGGCCTCCTTGGCGGCGCGCTGGTGTTCGGGCTCGTGGTCGATGGTGGTGAGTACGCCGTCGCCGCGCATGCCGTCGAGCAGCCACAGCCCGCTCACGCCCGCGCCGGTGCCGATCTCGACGACGGTCTTGGCGTCGAGCATCTGGGTGAACAGGCTCAGGAGTGCTCCGACCGACGGCGGCACCGGGTCCGCGCCGAGGTCTTCGGCGCGTTCACGTGCGGAAACAAGGACGTCGTCCTCCAGGACCGAGTCCTCGGTGTGGGCCAGCATCTGGTCGCCATTGGTCTGCACGACCACGAGGTTATCGCCGTCGCGCTCCGCCCGCCTCCAGGCGCGCTCTGCGGGGCCCCTCACAGGGCGCGCTCCGCCGACATTCTCAGGCGACGCTCAGGTTGCTCACATTCGGCACACATTCCGATGCGACAGGCTGAGGCCATCACGAGATCCGCAGACTGCACCGGAGGGAGGCGCGGCGATCGCGTCGAGGGAACAATCCGGACAACCCGGGAGTTGTACCCCACACGCGCACGTAGTCCGCGCACTTGCCACCAGCTGTCCCGAGCAGGAGGTTCCACCAATCTCGATGGTCAACGCCCAGTCAGTCACGAGCCCCGAGGTCGCCGAGTCGGCCGAGCTGAGCGGCACCGCCGCCTTCGACGCCAGCGGAGACCAGTCGACCATGCCGTCCTGGGACGAACTCGTCCGCGAGCACGGCGACCGCGTCTACCGACTCGCCTACCGGTTGTCGGGTAACGCCCAGGACGCCGAGGACCTCACCCAGGACACGTTCATCCGGGTGTTCCGTTCGCTGTCGAACTACCAGGCCGGAACCTTCGAGGGCTGGCTGCACCGGATTACCACCAACCTGTTCCTCGACATGGTGCGCCGCCGGAACCGGATCAAGATGGAGGCGCTGCCGGAGGACTACGAGCGGGTGCCCGCCGAAGGCCCCGATCCCGAGCAGATCTACCACGATGCCCGCCTCGACCCGGACCTGCAGTCCGCGCTGGACTCCCTCGCGCCGGAATTCCGCGCCGCGGTCGTACTGTGTGACGTCGAAGGTCTGTCGTACGAAGAGATCGGTGCCACACTGGGAGTCAAGCTCGGCACCGTCCGCAGCCGCATCCACCGCGGCAGGCAGGCCCTGCGAGAGCACCTGACCGCGGCACAGGGCCGGCGGTCGGGGACAGGAAAGTTGACAGTCGCGTGACAGTGCAGGAGGGATGGATGACGCAGGCCCGCAAACCGCGCCAGTTCAGCTCGACCGAGCACTTGGCCAGTGAGGCGGTTGCCGCGTACGTCGACGGCGAGCTGCAGATGAACGCCTACCTGCGGGCGGCGCAGCATCTGTCGCTGTGCCCGGAATGTGCGGCCTCGGTCGACGCCCAGCAGCACGTCCGCGGTGCGCTGCGACGCGCCTCCGAGATCAGCATGCCCAGCTCGCTGCTGGGTCTGCTGAGCCAGATCCCGACCTGCACCCCGCCCGTCGACGAGGGCAACGACCCGTCGAACCCCGCGAGCCGTGACGTGCAGTTCGGCAGGCGCCGGGCGTCGATCTCGTCGATGGTCACCTCCTATTCGCTCTCGTCGTGGCGCCGACGGCGTTAGATGCTGCGTCGCGCGCCCCGGGCACGCGGGCGTCGGCGATACTGGGTCGCGTGACTGACGACTACGAGCGGTGCTCGGCCGCGTGAACTCGGACTCCGCCCTGCCGACCACGCCCGACGGCTCGACTCCGGAGCGACTGGCGCCGCGACCGCTGTACCGTCCCACCGTCGATGCCGCGTCGGCCGCGGCGTTCTCGCGTCCGGCCGGGGTCAGCGAGCCCTTCGCCCCGGATGCAGGCGGCGAACGGTCCGAGGCGGATCCGGCGCTGTCCGTCCGGCCGCCGGACCCGGTCCTGGCCGAGGCGTTCGGCCGCCCCGAGGGTGAGACCGGGACCATCCAGCGCGACCCGGACGCGGCCGTCGCCGACGAGCCCGCGGACACGGCCGTCGCCGACCCGTGGCGCGACCCCGCCTCCGCGGTGCGGCTGGGCGGTGCGGCCGTGCGGACACCGCCCCCCGCCCCGCTGCCGCCGGCGGCGAAGCTCGGGGTGCGCGAGGTGCTGTTCGGTGAACGCATCGCGCCGCGAGCCCTGGCCGTCCTGGTGGGTGCCGCCCTCGCCATTGGACTGGTCGGCGGCATCATCGGTCGCGTGACGGCGGAGAACGTCGGCGCGCTGACCAGTCAGAAGGTCGAGCTGACGCAGTCCGGCGGCGGTGACCGCGAGGCCGGTCAGGTCGCCAAGGTGGCGCAGGCGGTGCTGCCGTCCGTGGTCTCGATCCAGGTCGCGCTCGGCGACCAGTCGGGCACCGGTTCGGGCGTGGTCGTCGACGGCGCGGGCTACATCGTCACCAACAACCACGTCGTGTCGCTGGCCGCCACCGATCCCGCCAAGGCCACCTTGCGTGCCGTCTTCTCCGACGGCACCCGGGCCGAGGCCCGGATCGTCGGCCGCGACACCAAGACCGACCTGGCCGTGCTCAAGGTCGACGTCGGCAATCTGACGGTCGCGCAGCTGGGCAAGTCGGCGGACCTGCAGGTGGGGGAGGACGTCGTCGCGGTCGGGTCACCCCTCGGACTCAGCAAGACCGTGACCAGCGGCATCGTCAGCGCGCTGCACCGCCCGGTGCGGCTGAGCGGAGAGGGCACCGATACCGACGCGGTGATCGACGCGGTGCAGACCGACGCGGCGATCAACCCCGGCAACTCGGGCGGCCCCCTCGTCGACGACCAGGGTCGCGTCATCGGCATCAACTCGGCCATCCGCAGCGAGAGCGGCGGTTCGGTCGGCCTCGGATTCGCGATTCCGGTCGACGACGTCACCAGAGTCGCGCAGGAACTGATTCGCACCGGTGCGATGCACCATTCGGAGATCGGGGTCAACGCCCGTTCGGTGACCAACGAGCAGACCGCAGGCGCGCAGGTGGCGAACGTGCAGGCAGGCAGCCCCGCGCAGCAGGCGGGCATCGTCGAGGGCGACGTCATCGTCAAGGTGGGGGACCGGACCGTCGCCAATGCCGACGAACTGGTCGTCGCGGTTCACCAGCAGCCCGTCGGGCAGTCCGTTCCGGTCCAGTTGATCCGTTCGGGGCGCGAGGTCGAGGTGCAGGTGACGCCGGTTTCGGACTGAATGCCCGGACTCGGCTGTGAAGTCGCCCCGAATTCTGCACTCGTCGCGGCGCGGCGGTTGACAGACACGTAGTCTGGTCAGGTGTTTGGCAACATTGGCTGGGGCGAGTTCATGGTCCTCCTCGTCGCGGCGCTCGTTATCCTCGGACCCGAGCGGCTTCCCGGTGCCGTCACGTGGGTCACCAAGTCCCTGCGGCAGGTGCGTGACTACGCGGGCGGCGCCACCGCGCAACTCAAGGACGAGTTGGGCCCGGAGTTCGAGGATCTGCGCAAGCCCCTGTCCGACCTGCAGCAATTGCGGGGGATGACCCCGCGCACGGTGATCACCAAGCATCTACTCGACGGCGACGACTCGCTGTTCAAGGACCTGGACATCACGAAGGCGGTCAACGGAAGCGGCAACGGCAACGGGAGCGCACGTCCGCCGACCGCGCGACCCGACCCCAAGCCGCTCGAGTCCGGCGAGCGTCCGCCCTTCGACGCCGACGCCACCTGACGGCCCGGTCCCATCGACGAACGAGCCCCGCCGCGGATACTTCGCGGCGGGGCTCGATGCGTCGGTGCGAGGCT